>CAYGNU010000041.1:0-14899 GCA_964351175.1 uncultured Roseivirgaceae bacterium
ATCCATAGGCGCTCATCAGCTGAGTTCCGTTAAGTAAAGCCAAGCCTTCTTTGGCTCTAAATTTAATGTTCGCCCAGCCTTTTAAATTATTAATCTCACGTCCCGAATATCTTTTGCCGTTATAATTTACCTCACCATGTCCAATAAGAGGGAGGCACAAGTGGGCTAGGGGCGATAAATCTCCTGATGCACCTAATGATCCCATTTCATAAACTACAGGGTATACTCCATCATTGAAAAAATCTACAAGTCTATTGATGGTATCAAGCTGAACTCCTGAATGACCGTAGGCTAATGACTGAATTTTAAGAATCAACATGAGCCGAACTATTTCCTCAGGCACTTCACTACCGGTGCCGCAGGCATGAGACATCACTAGGTTTTCCTGAAGTTTAGTCAGGTCAGCCTTTGAAATATTCTTATTATATAAGCTTCCGAACCCTGTATTAACGCCATAAACAGGTTCAGAAGAAGTTTCAATCTTTTTATCTAAATAAGCCCTGCATTTATTTATTCTGGCTTTGGCATCGTCAGATAGCTTTAACTTAAATGAACCTAAAGCAATGTCAAATGCCTCTTCTAAAGTCAATTCAGCCGCTGAAATCTCATGCACTTTTATGCTCATTACAGACCTTTTATTGTTTTGATAATTTGTTGAATATCAAGTTTTTCCTGTTGACCGTCAGCCATGTTTTTAAAACTAAGTAGTCCAGATTTCATTTCATCGGAGCCTATGGTTATCGTAAACGGAATACCTTTCTTATCAGCATAACCAAATTGCTTCTTCAATTTAGCCTGATCTGGATAAATTTCACTTTTAATACCTGCTTTTCTCAATTCACTGAGAACAGAAAGGCCATATGATTGAGTATCTTCATCAAAGTGAGTGATAAGCACTTCTGTGAAATTCAAAGTAACTTCTTCAAATAGGTTCAACTCTTCAAGACAATCATAAAGACGATCAATACCAAAGGAAAAACCCACACCTGATGTGCCAGTAAGACCAAAAACACCAGTTAGGTTGTCATATCTTCCGCCTCCACTTACACTACCAATGGCCACATTGTTAATCTTTACTTCGAATATTGCACCTGTGTAGTAGGAGAGTCCTCTGGCCAAGGTTGTATCTAATTCAAGTTGGGCGTTTTCAAGCCCAAAGCCTTTTAAGTAAGCGTTTATTTTTTGAAGCTCTTCAATTCCTTTTTTGCCTGAGCCACTGCTCTCAAATTGCTTTGAAAGTTGCGCTATTTTCTCATTAAATGTTCCCTCTATGGAAAGAAGTGGTTTTAATGCTTCTATTGAACTTTGATTTAGTCCACGTTGTAATAGTTCTTCGCAGACCTTTTCTAAACCTATTTTGTCTAATTTATCAATAGCAACGAATAAATCTGAAGTCTTATCTCCCGCTCCAATAGCTTCTGCCATTCCTGTAAGGATGGCTCTATGGTTTATTTTTATGGTGTAGTCTGTAAACTTGAGATTTCTAAAAACTTCATTGATTATTAAAACAATTTCAGCTTCACAAATAAGAGAATCTGTTCCTACCACATCAGCATCACATTGATAGAACTCTCTGTACCGTCCTCTTTGTGGTCTATCAGCACGCCATACAGGCTGTATCTGATACCTTTTAAAAGGAAAGGTGATATCATGCTGATTCATGACTACATACCGTGCAAATGGTACGGTAAGATCATATTTCAACCCTTTTTCAGAAACCTTGTTTAGCAAAAATTTTGAACCATTCTCAAAATCTGATAGGGTGGTTTTAGAAAGAAAGTCTCCGCTATTCAATAC
This sequence comes from uncultured Roseivirgaceae bacterium, assembly GCA_964351175.1. GTDB lineage: Bacteria > Bacteroidota > Bacteroidia > Cytophagales > Cyclobacteriaceae > Fulvivirga. Next base: position 1,798 of record CAYGNU010000041.1, read on the forward strand.
TTTAAATAGTAATTGGTCGCCTTCATCGCCATATTTTCCTGTGAGCGTACTTAAGTTCTCCATGGCAGGAGTTTCAAGCGGCATAAAACCAAATTTCTGAAACACATTTTTGATCGTGTCAATAATATAGTTTCTGCGGGCCATTTGTAATGGACCAAAATCACGCATTCCTTTTGGTAAGCTAGGTTTTTGACTCATGGCCGCAAATCTACAAAAAAGGGGCTAAACGTTCTTTTGACTTTTTACATTAAGTACTTAGAATTTTAGAAATATTGTTTCGTGTTTTCATTTTATCTACTAGCTTTGCAGCCTGTTTGATAAATATATACCGAGATGGCAATCACCAGATTAAAAAGAAAAGGAAAGAGAAATAAAGTTCGTGCTAAAGTTAGACAGGTGAACATTCAGAGATTGAATGCAACACCAGTCATCAAAAGTGTGGACATTGAAGCTATAAAAGAAGAATTCGCTAAAGCTGGAAAGAAGGCTGAACCTAAGAAGGAGGCTCCTAAAGCTGAGGCAGAAGTAGTGACTGAGGCTGCTCCAAAGGCAGATAAAAAAGAAGCTGCTCCAAAGGCAGAGAAAAAGGAAGCCGCTCCTAAAGCTGAGAAGAAAGAGGCTGCTCCTAAGGCTGAGAAGAAAAAAGCCGCTCCAAAAAAGAAAGCTGAGGATAAGTAATTATTCTTTAATCATATATAAATCCTGTCTAGGCTCAGTTTAGACAGGATTTTTTATGCCCTTCCGCCAAGTTCAATCACCTGAAGGTTTTTGATATCCTTACCTTCAATATCAAATCTTACAAGGGTTTTAACTTTATGAAAACCTTGTACTCCTGCGGCACCAGGGTTAATATGTAATAATCCGTTTTTTTGATCTCGCATAATTTTAAGTATATGGCTATGGCCACAAATGAAAAGATCAGGAGTGCGATTTTTTATGTGTGCATTAGTTCTCTTATTGTATTTAGGTGGGTACCCACCAATATGCGTTATCCAAACGGTAAGATTTTCACATTTAAACCAAAGGTCTTCAGTAGTAGCTGCTCTTATGGTGTGTCCATCAATATTGCCAAAGACTGCTCTGGTTGGTTTGAACTGTTCTAACTTTTCAAGAACCTCCATGGTGCCAATATCTCCAGCATGCCATATTTCATCACATTCCTTAAAGTACTCAAATACTTTAGCGTCCAGGTATCCGTGAGTGTCTGATATAAGACCTATCTTCATTTATGATTTAGATTTTTTTTCTGCTCCTTAATGATTTTGTAAATTTATCATAAAAATAAAGCTATGGCACTGACTTCTTCAACCATGATGCCCTTGGGTACCGTGGCTCCTCCGTTTCAACTTTTAGATGTTATCTCAGAGCGTACTTACTCATTAGATGATCTTAAGTCCGATAAGGCAACAGTGATTATGTTTGTTTGTAACCATTGTCCTTATGTTAAACACGTGCAAAGTGAGTTGGTTAAAATGGCTGAAGATTATATTCCAGAAGGAGTGAACTTCATTGCCATATCTTCTAATGATGTAGAAAATTATCCTGAAGACTCTCCTGAATTAATGCGTGTAGAAGCAAGGAAATGGGGATACCCTTTTCCATATCTCTATGATGAAACACAGATAGTAGCAAAAGCGTATGATGCTGCCTGCACACCAGATTTTTATATTTTTGACGGTAGTATGAAATTGATTTATAGAGGACAACTAGATGACAGCCGACCAGGAAATGAAAAACCATTGACGGGTAAAGATCTGAGAGGTGCTTTAGATGATTATTTAAAAGGAAACCCTATTACCGATAATCAAATTCCAAGTCAGGGGTGTAATATTAAATGGATAGGTTAATTGGGTGGATGGTAGCATTCGTTGTAAACGAGCGCAAACTAAGGAAATACAGAGGTTCTGTTATCCTGATTTGACGGGGCATTTAAATTAATAATTATAAAAAATTTAACTAACAGAATAAAAAATCGATCAACCAATTCAATACTGTTAACAATTGAGTTGGTAATACTAGGTTATGGAATCTTCATTAATTTATTCGAAATAATCTCTAGATACATTAATTGGATTGACGCTTTGCTTCCAGAATGGCTTTATTTCAGAATTATTCGAACTAATATCGTTTTGGTAGTTTTGTACTTATTAATATTAGGATTAACGCTTAGATTCAAAAATAGACTAACTTACAAACAGTTGATATTCATAATAGTATCCTCAATAGCTGTTGAATTCTTGGTGCTATTATTAATCGGTTAATAAAAATCCTGCTAGCGCTCGTTTGTATCGAGTGATCTAAATCACAACCACAAAAAAAGTCCCGACCATAAGTCGGGACTTTTCTATTATTCACAATTTATAACCTTATTTTGGATCTAGAATAGCATCGATTCTTTCTGTCGCATCTTCCAGATGATATCTTGACATTTTATCAGATGTTCTTGATAAAGCTGCTCTTATTTGCCCTCTTAAGGTTTTCAATTCAGCTCTTACGGTAGGGCGAATATCGGACTGTTCTAAATTAACATTGCTTCTTCCTCTTCCAGAACTTTGATCTTCAGTCATTACACCACCAAGAGCATCAATGTACGCTCTTTGAAGATTTCTTCTATAAGTATCAATTTTCTGACCACCTTTAAGTTCTGACCAAAGGCCATTTCTTAGGTCTGCCATCATCTCTGATATAGTATAAGTCTTCGTTCCTAATTTGGCTTCTGCTTCTATAAGTCTGCCTAGCCTGTTAATATCTAATACCTGACCTAATGCTCTTACTTGCAGTGATCTAATATTCTCAACAGTACCATCTCCCTGAATTCTATCTAAAATATCTTTGTCTAGCATCCATGTAGGTGTTGAGAAAGTCTCCTTTAATAACCAGTTCATAGCTTCTTGCTGCGTGGCTTTAGGAACAAATTCGTAAACTTCACCAGCCTGATCGTAAGTCTTATGGGTTTCATATAGGCCACCAATGTTTGACTTTACATGACCATTATACCTATTCCATTGGCCTAAAACTTGACCATAAAGCTCTGATAAATCTTCATAAGATTTACCCTCTTCACTTGTCCATTTAATAAGGTTAGGAACGATCCTTTTCAAGTTAGCAATACCATAGCTACTCGCTTTCATGGCATTGTCACCCAAATCTTCTGTTTGTGCACGTGGATCAACAGGATCACGCTGCTGTCTTCCATACCAGTACATTGGATCATTATTATTGGCTTTTATCCAGCTGTCAAGAGTTTTCTTTTCTTCATCTGGTGTTGACGCATCTAATAACGAAGAATATCCCCATTTAACAGCCCATTTGTCATAAATACCAATGTTTGGAAACAATTCAGCATTGTCTCCTGGTTGTGCCACATAATTAAATCTGGCATAATCCATAATTGAAGGTGCCGTTCCCATTTTCTTTGTGAAAGAAGGAGATCTTAAAGAGTCAACAGGATAAGAAAAACTAGCTCCCATGTTATGTGGAAATCCTAAAGTGTGACCAACTTCATGCGCAGATACAAATCTTATTAGTCTACCCATTACCTCATCATCAAACTTTACTTTTCTAGCATCTTCATTAATGGCAGCAGTTTGAACAAAGTACCAGTTTCTAAGAAGGTTCATTACGTTATGGTACCAAATAATATCACTTTCTATTATTTCACCTGATCTAGGGTCATGTACATGAGGCCCCATGGCATTTTGAATTGGGTTGGCAGTATAACGTACTACTGAATAACGTACATCTTCTGGGCTCCATTCTGGATCTTCCTCTTTGCTAGGAGCATCCTTTGCCATAATTGCATTTTTAAAACCAGCGGCTTCAAACGCTACTTTCCAATCTTCAATACCTTCTTTGATATATTGTCTCCACTTTACTGGTGTAGCAGGATCTATGTAATAAACAATAGGCTTGATAGGCTCTACGAGCTCACCTCTTTTATAAGCTGCTTCATCTGATGGCTCTAGTCTCCATCTTGTGATATATTCTCTTGAAGTTGCTTTCTGAGCATCAATACCATAATCGGTCTGAGAAATGTTGAAATAGCCCACTCTGTTGTCATACAACCTAGGCATCATTGGCACCTTAGGTAATAGCACCATGGATTGATTCATTTCCATAGACAAGGTCTGAGTGTTTTCATTTGAAGGTAGATTACCACCATTGTATGTCAAGATGTGTCTGATCTCAGTGTTAAGTGGATAACTTCTAACCCACATCACCAATGATCTTTTCTTGTCAAGTCCTTTTATTTGAAAAGACTTTCTTTGATCATCCCTAAGAGGTGAAATCATAGGAACATCAGTAGTAAAAAGTTCTTCAACATCCACAACATAGCTTGAAGAATCAGCTTTTATAGCTTTAATGTCAAAAGACATAACAATTGGTTCAAAGTTGTTGCTCCTCACAGATTCATAAATTGGCGTTTCTTCATCAGCAACACTATTATATGACACAGATCTTAATAAAAGCTGATTGTCTTTTTTCTGCCAACGCCAAACCTGCTGACCACGAGCTTTCATACCAGCACCACCAAAGTTAAAGCCTTCTACAGTACCTGAAATTCTGCTTACAACTAAAATTTCACGTTCTAATAAACTGTCAGGAATTTCAAAGTAGTATTTATCTTCTACTTTATGAAAAGTAAATAATCCATTATCAGTCTTAGCATCTTTTGTAATTACCTGATCAAAAGGTTTTATACCATTTGACGGTTTTGCGGGTTTAGCTTCTGTAGCTTCTCCACCTTTACTTTTTTTCTTTTTTTGCGAATAGCCCTCCGTTGAGGTAAGGCATATTAGTCCAATTAATAGTATGTAGAAGTATTTCATTTTAAATAGTTAAAGTTTAAACAGCGAATTTCAACTATATTAATGTCACGCACTTCAAAATTGTTATGAACAGGTATATAAAATGATAATGACACCAAGTTCATGTTTGAATGGAGGGATCGTTTTGAGACTAATTTTATTAAAAAGAGGCTTTCAAAAAAGCTAGATGCCTTTGCGAACAGAGTGAAGCAATCTCATTAACTTAAGACTAAGTATTTTAGAGATTGCTACGTTTCCTCGCAAAGACGTTATTAATAGCTTTTCAGAAAGCCTCTTCTATTTAGCGTTAATTATTTAGTACTTAGCAGCTTTACCATTAGCGGCTGTTTTCTTAATAAAATCTCTTAAATCATCATTCGATTTTTGAAGATCCTCTTTTCTTAAATACATCATATGCCCACTTCTATAGCCTTTGAAGCTAAATCTGTCTTTCATTTTTCCGCTTGGGTCAATTTGCCACATCGTATACTTTGAATTAAAGTAAGTGCAAGCTCCGTCATAATAACCCGCCTGAAATAATACATTTAAGTATGGATTTTCAGCCATGGCTTGTCTCAATCCCTCACGTACATTGTTGTTGCTATTGTCCCAAGGTCGTACAGGCCCAAACATGTTATATTTAATATCAGTATTAAATTTTAGATGCTCTCGGATATAATAGTTAATAGCAGGGGTAAAAGAGTGCAACCACGAAGTAAGTTCAGCACTATAGTCAGGACTACTGCCACTTTCAACTTTATCGATACCCAAATACCTTGAATCTAGACGGCCAATAGTTTGACCTGTTTTATCTCTCAAAAGGTCTTTCCAGAAAAAGTCCGTAGGAACATCTAAGTTGTTTTGAAGGATTGACTTTTCGGAAAGTCCAGAATAATAGGACATTCTTTTAGCCACCTTCATTTTTTCTTCTTCACTGATAAACCCTCCTCTAGATAAAGCAGGCATAAGTTCATCCAAAGCAAATTTTTCAGCCTCAGGCAGTACTTCTAAGAGATCTTTACTTTGAAGTTCTGCAGGCAGCATTTTGTGATACCAAGCTGCTGCAGTGTAGTAAGGTAAATTTAGACCTGATTCAACAGGAACATCAGAATTAAATACCAGATAATCAGCAGGAGATACCATGATCACGCCATTCAAATACATCCATTGTCTCTCTTGTAATTCAAGGGCAAGACCTGAAACTCTAGTTCCTCCATAACTTTCACCAATGATATACTTAGGTGAGGTCCATCTTTCGTTCCTAGTAACGAATGTATTGATCCATTCTGCCAAATATTTAATATCAGCATTGATACCAAAGAATTTGCTTTTATCTACTTCCTTTCCATCAGCAGGAATTGTTCTTGAGTAGCCAGTATTCACAGGATTAACGAATACGATATCCGCAACATCTAGTACAGAATATGGATTGTCGTGTACACCGTATGGCTGTACAGGATATCCTTCATCATCTATGTTCAAAACCTTAGGCCCGGTATAAGCAACGTGCATCCAAACAGACGCAGAACCAGGGCCGCCATTGAACGAGATAAGCAGAGGTCTATTAGCAGAATTTCCTACATCAGTTCTTTTGTAGTAAGTATAGAAAAGGGTCGCAGTTGGCTCACCCATTTCATCCCAAACAGGTTGCGTCCCTGTTGTAGCTGAGTAATTTACTTTTTGTCCGTTTATTGTTGATGTATGGTTTGTAATTACCATGGTATCAACCGGTATTTCCCTTTTTTGGGCTGTTACAACTAGCGCAAACAGCAAAAGAAAGTTTACATATAATAGTTTTTTCATTTGATAGGTTATTTAATGGATAAGGATTTATTCACTACGCTTTAAATATATGGAGATAGATTTTCAATAAACATTATCTTTCCTCAAGCGGTCAGGAAGGTTTTGCAACGGAAAACGTTCTTAACTCAATTAAGAACTAATGACTTATATCAATATCATATTTGTGAAGTAAGCCAGGTAATCCTTGAATTGAAAATCTGGCCTTTTTAAGTTGATTTTGCTCTGGGTTAATACTGAAATTATCTGCATCCCTTAGATCAGTTTTGGATAAATTAGTTCTCTCGAATACTGCATTAAGCAAATTACTGTTTATGAAAGCTGAATTTGTCAAATCACAATCAGTAAAATCAACTTCTACTAAAGATGATTCTTTAAACACAGTATTGGTTGCACGGACATTAAAGAAAGAAGCGTGATCTAGAATACAAGTTTCAAAGCTTACCTCAAAACCAAACTTATTGCAATGATCAAATCTCAAGCCCAGCATTTTACAACCGTAAAATTTTACATTTTGAAATTTAGCGTCTGAGATATTCGCCATGCTGAGATTACAATCAATAAACTCGCATTCTGTAAAATTTAGGTGAGCCATATCAGCCTTTTCTAAATTGCATGATTTGAAGGTGCAGTCCTCATAAGTGCCTTTTTGCAGAGGTCTAGCACTCAAGTCCTGCTTTTTAAAAGTTTCTTCACTATGATATGCCTCGACAATCATTATGATTTTGATTTTTTTGTAATTTCTATATTGAAGGTTTCTTCAGACAACACCATTCTTATAAAATCATAAATGGGTTCGTGGTTACTTTTGATATAAGTGCCTGAGTGCTCATGGCCACCACCAACAAAGGTTGTTAAGTGCGAAGACCCTCCAATATTTCTCATGTGCGCAGCAATGGAATGCGAGCCAAAAAGCATCAGCCAACCTGTAGTATTAGGTTCACAATAATGATGAGATGCTGTGGCATAAGGAACCAATTTGTCTTTATCTCCATGATAGACCATGGTAGGAATTTTATTCTCTTTTGTGATTAGGTTTAAATCCATGATCGCTCCTGCTGCAGAAAAAATGCCTTTGTAGTTAAAGTCCGATGAGAGTTTATGATCAAGCAATCTCATTCCTCTTCTGTCCCAGTAGGCTGCATGCATCACCGTTTCGGCACCAGCGCTACTTCCTCCGATAAGCACATTGCTTTCATCAAAACCATACTTTTCTTTAGCTAACAGAAATGCTGTGGCAGCCCAAAGTTGGTTAGCTACTATTTGAATGGCTTTAACCTTTTCGCTAGTAATGCCATCACAACCAAAATCCTTGTCTTTCATGTAAAGGGTATAGCTTATAGCAGCAACTGCAATATTTTTTTCTGCAAGAAAGGCCGCCAGTTTGTGTCCCTCCGTACGACTTCCTCCTGCAAATCCACCTCCGTGTACATATATAAGTAATGGTGTCTTTTCATTTGACTGTCTATCAGGTAGAAAAAGGTCTAACTCAAGTTTATAATCATCATTACTGAGATAGGTAATCGTTTCAAAAGATTGTGCATTGATGTTATTTCCTAAGAATAATGAAAGGGATAGAAAGGTAAGGATGGATTTCATGCGCCTACTTGCTTTAGTTAATAATAAAATTAGTTCTTTTCAGGAGTATTAAAATTACCGTTTAGATATTAATGATTCATTAATTGTTGAATTTCAATTAAGTTAGCTGTCATTTAAAAGTAAAAAATCTTTATTATGAAATTCAAAAATATGCTATTTGCCTATTTTCTTGTGGCCCTGTTCATTTCTGCTTGTCAGCCAAGCGAATCATCTTCTGAAGAAGCTGTAGAAACTGAAGAAGTAGTTGCTGAAGACACACAAGCGGCCAAAATAAACCTACCAGATGGGTTTACCATGACTGAGTTTGCTGAAGTTGAGAATGCCAGATCAATGGCACTTAGCCCTTCAGGTACAGTATTCATTGGGACGCGTAATTTGGGTAGTGTCTTTGCCGTAAAAGATACGGATGGAGACGGTATAGCAGATGAGAAATATACCATTGCTGAAGGCATGAACAGTCCTAATGGTGTGGCATTTAAAGATGGTGATTTATATGTAGCAGAGATCAACCGTATCTTACGTTATAAGGACATAGAAGCAAATCTTGATAACCCTCCAGCATTTGAGGTGATTTATGATAAGTACCCTACAGATGGACATCACGGTTGGAAATACATAGCTTTTGGCCCTGATGGCAAGCTATATGTACCAGTAGGAGCACCTTGCAATATCTGCGAAAGCGATGAAATATACGCTTCGATTACAAGAATCAACCCCGATGGTACAGATATGGAAATTGTAGCACATGGCATTAGAAATACTGTCGGGTTCGATTGGAGTCCCACTACTGGTGAGTTATGGTTTACAGACAATGGTCGTGATATGTTAGGTGATGATATTCCTCCTTGTGAGTTGAATAAGATTACTGAGGTAGGCCAGCATTTTGGCTATCCATACTGCCATGGAGGCACAATAGCTGATCCTGAATTTGGTGATAAAAGAGATTGTAGTGAATTTGAAAAACCAATGTTCAATTTTAATGCCCACGTAGCTCCATTGGGAATGACTTTCTATAAAGGCGATATGTTTCCTGAAGAATATAAAGGAGATATATTCGTAGCACAACATGGTAGCTGGAACCGATCTTCAAAGATAGGCTATAGAATAATGCGCATGAGTGTTGAAAACAATGAGGTAACTAAAGGAGAGGTCTTTATAGATGGCTGGTTAAATGACGCTAATCAATATGTGAGTGGCCGACCTGTAGACGTAATAGAACTCCCTGATGGCTCTTTATTGATCAGCGATGACTTTGGCGGTAAAGTCTATAGGGTAACTTATAAATAGTCACTCTTCAAGCCTTTTTTGGTCTTGTAACCAACAGATATAATCAGAGTTAAAGTTGGTGACAACACCAACTTTAAGAGAGATTGTGGATCAAGACTGCCTGTCGGCAGTCAGGTCCGCATCCGATAGCTATCTGATGACAGCCGGTTATGTCATTCCGGCCTTGAGCCTGCCTTTTTCGGCAGACAGGCCGGAATCTGTTTAAACTTTCTATTCACTCGCCCTTTGTACAAAATATTTTCCATAATGGATAGCTGAAAGTCTCATTAAGATCTACCCATTCGCCAAGCCAGTCAAATCCCTTCATGCTGATATTATAGAATGTAATGCGATAGTAACCAGCTGTGCCATTGGTAGCGGGTTGGTCTTTATACAAAATGATTTTATCATCTATTCTGTTACCATTCCAAATCGGTAGGATTGCTGGAGCAACTGCTGAAGTATAATAATGAACATACCATTTGGCACTATCAGTGTTGTATTGCCGGATGCTCCCAGTATGCTTTCCATCTTCCTTATAGGTGATGTCCTGAACAGCCATACCATCCATGATGTATTTAAACTCCCAAGTCATTGCTACCGTGTCAGCCCAGGAGTTTTGATCAATTCGAGCCAATGATTTGCAATTACAAAGGCCAATCATTTCCTTATAATCAGTTATCTGAGCAGGTGCATCAGGATTAGGTAGACCATATGGATTAACAGAACTAGGAACATATTCATATTGCTGTCCATAGGTAACGGAAGTAATAGAAAAGATCAATATTGTGGTTATTTTTCCCATTGTTTTTTTCTTCTAAACAATGGGTTTCTGATGTGGTATCATATGCTCATGCAGTGAATAATACCAAAATTGCAGTAAGCTATATGGATTCTTCTTTTATCCTTTGCCTTAAAACCTGAAGACCTGATTTTGATAACGGTAATTCGGTTTGATCCTGAAGCTTCAGGGTGGAGGCATCAAAATTAATGTAATCGAGAAAGTTTAAATTAAGGAGTGCACCCCTATGAACTCTGACAAAACCAAACGATGATAACTCTTTTTCAAGAAACTTGAGCGATTTTCTGAGATAGTATGATTTATCTGCGGTATGGATTCTAACACAATAGTCATCGGCCTGAATCCATATTATTTCTTTAATGGGGAGTGGCTTAGTGTGGTTGCCTTGCTTTACGGTGATCTGTGAGACTTGGTTTTTCGCCATTTCCCGAGATTTTTTTAGTTCTTCTATTGTGGTCCAATGGGCTTCTATAGTTTTGGCTTGAAGATCTAAATATGTCCAAAACATCAATCCAACATAGGCAAGAAAAAATGTTAGCCCTTTTTGATAAAAAAAGAAAGTCAGGTATTTGATAAAATTGTCGCCAGTAACCTCTAAGCCATTATATAGTACATCCATGCCCGTAATAGTGAATAGTGAGATTATAAGAAACGGAATGATAATGCCTACTGAGAAAAGAATTTTTTGATCAATCCCTTCTTCTCGTAGAAATACTGTTCTTACCAACCGCATAAAGGGTATTGCAGTAATGAGCCACATAGCCCATCTGATAATATGATTCACCAGAAAAGTAGATATTGCAATAGGTGTAGAAACGAGGTTGAAGCTATCCACATAATATTTCTGCTGCATTGCGTCAAAACAAGTGAGTAACAGAAGAAAAACCAATAATATAATAGACGACTTTCTATTGAGCATTTGTATCGTAAATTTAAACAAATCAGCTCAGAAGTAGTACAAAGTACGTGAGGAGAAGTAACTATTTAGGACAGTAATTCTTTTAATCCAAAAAGGTCTAGGGTAATGCTATTCTCCTGATTCCGACAAATACCATAATTAATAGAGAATAAGAAATGAAGAATGGTATTACATAAAATTCTAAATCAAGTACCAACATTATGGCCATCACTAGTAATTGAAAACCTAGGCCGAAAGTAGATAAGAGCGTCATAAACCACTTTGGAAAGGGATCACTGTTCATAGCCTCTTTATCAATAAGATATATAGCCTTATCAAAAGTGATATAAAGAAAATCGTAAATTTTATAAAAGATGTTAACTGTGCGTTGTTTCTCGCCTATCATGGCTATGGGGGCTTGATCTTCAAAAATTCTACTCGTTACATCCCCATTCACATTGTTTCTTAAAATCACATAATAGTAATTATACAGCGTACCTTGTAATTGGATACCAATAAAAGCCAACATAACATAAATAACAGAACTGTTGGTGATATACCAAAAGGTAAGTAAAAACAGGAAGTTTAAAATGATATCTGCTATAGAATCATAATACCTTCCAATATAAGATGGAGTATTTTTTAGTCTTGATAATTCTCCATCAGTAGCATCTAATATAGATTTTAAAATCAAGAAGAAGGCAGCTGCTAAATAGTATTGATTAAGAATACAAGCTATTGCCAGTAGACCTGAAATGATAAACCACGAGGTTACATGAATAGGCGTAATAGAAGTGTTTTTCAAGCCTAAAGCAATCCATCTCGCTACAAACCTTCCATAATCTGATAAATCAACAAATCGATACTGCTCTGGTAGTTTAGACATTCATGTTAGTTAGAAATGTAAGTAAAAAAGCTGGACGAACGTTACCTTCCTAAGAACCCAACATTACCAAAATAAAACATTCATTAAAGGGGTAAAGTTACAATCATTCACAAAGTTTTTATTAATAACAATCACCTTTGTTCGCTCTTTTGGGATACATAAAGGAATGTCAATACCAATATTGATGAGACAATTTTATTACGAGGTGGATTATCTAACTCGCTTAAAGTGATTCTGAACAACTTTGTCTATAAATACAATGGATTTATTGCACTCAAATTCTAATGAATTTGGAAGATCGGAAAAAAGGGGCGTACCACCACCTAACAATATTGGAATAGTGGTTATGATCATATCATCGATTAAGTCTTCTTTCAAAAAGCTTTGGATTGTTTTGCCACCATCGATATAGAGATTGTAGTATCCTTGATTATGAATTTCTTCTAGAACTTCTTTAAAAGTACCGTTCACCAAGAATACTTTGTCCTTCAGAGTAGCAGGAACTTCCTTCAGCATGTTACTCAATACAAATACGGGTACGCTATAAGGCCAGTCGATATCAAAGCCACAAACAGTTTCAAAGGATACTCGGCCCATCACTATAGCATCTATTCGTGCAGTAAACTCTCCATATCCCATATCTATATTATCCGGATTAGGAATAGCATGTAGCCAGTCGATCCCTCCATTTTTATCAGCAATGAAGCCATCAAGACTTGTTGCTATAAATACGCTGTTTTTGGTTTTCACATTCGTTTCCAATTACTTCCTTTTCGCTTTAAAAGTTCCATTCGGCTGAATAACCAATACTTCATTAATGGATTTATCATCAGATTCCACAAACTCCACTTTAAAGCCCTCCAGCGTTTTAAATGAAAACTTATGTTTTGCCGTAGCCAATAATTCATATTCTGGCTGTCCAGCAACAAAGAGGAAAAGTTTGCTTTCGTTTTTGATATACACTTTAATAGCAAGTCCAGATAATTCGTAATCACCAACATAACTTTCTAAGGTAACCTTGTCAACCTCAATAACATTTGGCG
>CAYGNU010000042.1:0-1150 GCA_964351175.1 uncultured Roseivirgaceae bacterium
GCGTGGTGCTGCTCCTATCATTTTTACTGCTTAGTTAATTAAATGATATCTCTTCGATGTCTTTCCACATGATGTAGATAGGCCTGTTTTTGTCTTTGAAGACCAACACTCCGGTATTCATATCTGACACATCCTGTCCTTCACCCAGCATTATTTTCTCCCCATTCTTTAAAGTCACATCACTATTATCATAGTTTCTTGGCACTATTTTACTGATGTATTTGAAAGGTATAATGTATTCAATGTCATCATCTTTACCCTGCAATACTTCATAGTCATATTCCTCATCCAAATCGAATATGATCTTTCCTGAAAGTGTTTCGCCACTGGTAGTTTTTACAGAAGCACTCAATTCTTTCTGTGCTTTGAAACTTGAATAGGCTTTAGGCTTTTCGCCTACTTTAGAAAAAGTCACCTTTTTAAATTCTCTCCATGGAATATCCACTCTTCCTATTTTATCATTAGTAACAATAATCCCTCTGTTTTCAGAATTTACATCATTGCTACCTCTTAAGTCCATCGCTCTACCAGAGTTTAAAACCACTCTGCTTCTAAAACCATCTCTTTCAATAGACTTCAGGTTGCCGAACTCAATGGATACATCACCATCTTCAGAATCGCCATCCAGCTTATCAGTACTTACCCTTTCATCATGATCCCACTGAATAAAACCAGTAAATGTGCCGCCATAAGTTTCTACAGTGCCATATAATGGCTCACCAAACTTATTAGCAATTTTTGCCGGGGCATCAGAAAACTCTACTGTTTCAATTCTTGACCAGTCCAATTTGATTTCACCAATCTCAGCATCAATAACCTTGACATCCGAGGCGACATCATTATAACCTTCACCATCAACATCAAACTTTTGACCGTTTTGAAGCATGATTTCAGCTCTCTGTCTGCCTGTAGGGCGAATGACCTTGATCTCTCCGAACTGACATACAAACTGATGCTGATGTTTGTTATCATAATCATCATTTGACCATCTGATGTTTAAGAATTCGCCCCAGTGATAGCTGTTGCCATTTCTTCTGCGATAGTGCTCTTCAAGATCATCCATCTCTTCACGAGACAGATAATTGAGGTTGTTGTTTCTTTCCTTGGAAGCGTTGAACATGTCTGTCCAGTAGGCTTCCTCTTTTCCCCA
>CAYGNU010000042.1:1250-14787 GCA_964351175.1 uncultured Roseivirgaceae bacterium
AGTGTTGTAATCTGTTGTTTCATTGTTTTGAGTTTTTGACCTTGAAAGTTTCGTTTTGACCGCGTCAATTAATTGACAGTTCAAATATGAAAACTGTAGGGCTATATATATAGTGTAATAGGATGAGTCGGACTATAAACAGACCGAATCGGGAAAAGTATTGACTGAAATATTTTGGATATTATTCACCCAAGTGCTTATTAAAGAGTAATGCTTTTGGAAAAAGAAAATATATTAGTGGAACTGCATGTTTAACACTTACCAAAACGTATAAATTTTGCAAAAAACATTCATAAAGCTTTTTGTATTCTGGAGCATATTTATGACTATTGGCCAGTCATTAAATGCGCAAAAACGATATTTAAAAGGAGATACATCGCACGTATGGTCAAGACATGGTCTATTACTACGAAATGCTGCTGATGGTGATCAAATAAGCTCATTACATTTCAGTGCTAAGGTAATTGCACTTGAAGACGAACCAGAAAATCAAACGCAATTAAAAGTTATAAAATCATATGAAAGCAAAGGAAGAACTTATCCTTCTGTTTCATTAATGGGTAGTTATGTTAATGTTCAAATACCTCAACTTGGACAGACTGGATATGTCTTTGACGCCTATATTTCTAAATACCCACCTATTCTTGAACTTGAGCAAAATCAATATTACAAAGGATTTCATAATTACTTTCTCAAAGAATTTGGACTTTTAAAAGAATTCAAACACCATGGGGATGCCGAACATTTAAGACTTAAAATAATTTATAGAAATGGAATCAACTATGATCTTAAAACAACAGCATGTTGTAGTGAAGAAATAATTATTTTTCCAGATATGAAGTACACTGAGGCTTATATTATTTTAAATGCTCTATTTCAATTTGAAGAAAGCATAAATGACTCAAAAGGTGTTAATGTAGATTATCTTGGTGTATTTGAAAATTATGAAAATTCAGGAGAACGTAGAATTTTGATTAATCAAGAACTGTATGCTTATAGAATTCATCAGATTGAGAACTATACCATCATAACAATAGCTGGAGGCGATTAATGTTGCTTTAAATTTAGACTAGTTATTTGACTGTATTGAGAGTCTGCATCAAGGGACTCTGATTAATCTTATTAACACCTTGCCGGACTTGTTCCGGCACCTCTTTGAACAGAGGTAGGCATTTCAATAAAGAGGCCCCGGAATACCCGCCTGCGGCAGGCAGGAATCCGGGGAGAGTTAGTTATTGATCCAGCCACTTCTTAAACTCGGGAGTGCGATCTGCACTGATAACGATATCATCTTCTGCCTCAGGGTTTAAGTTAATCTTGATCCTACCTTTGAAGTAGGGATGTATCTCACTAATGGCATCAAACTTTGTGATGTATTTTCGGTTGGCTCTAAAAAATAGTTTAGGGTCAACTTGTTGGTCTACCACCTCCAACGTTTGATCGTAAGGATACTTCTTACCATCATAACCAACAATATAGGTAAGCTTGTTAACACTACAGAAGTAAGCAATTTTTTCAACAGGTATCGCCAATATCTTCTGACCTGTTTTGATCATAAACCTGCTTTTATAATCTTTCTGTTGAGATTGCATTAATGCAATAATCTCCTGATAATTAATGGGTGCCTCTTCGCTTGTATTTTTCTTAGCAACTTTATTAAGCGCCTGTTCCATCTTTTCTTTTTGGATAGGCTTAAGAAGATAATCAACACTATTGACCTCAAAAGCCTTGATAGCATATTGATCATACGCTGTGGTAAAAATCACAGGATTGTGGTATTCTATAGATTCAAAGAACTCAAAACTTAGTCCATCAAGTAAGCGAATATCACTGATAATCAAATCTGGCGTTTCATTTTCATTGTACCAGATTTTTGCATCTTCAACAGTTTTAATGATATCTAATATCTCAAGATGTTCGTCTATCTCATGGAGCAACTGTTTTACTTTCTGCCCAGCTAATGTCTCATCTTCCAGAATTAATACCTTCATATCAAATGCTTTCTACCTCCAAAATAGGAACTGTAATACAAAATTCATCGCTAGTCTTTGAAATGATCACCTTCTCATCAGTAAAATAACTGTACCTGCGTTTTATGTTTTGAATACCAGATCCTTCAGGTTGACCAGGGTCTTTTGGGCGTTCATTGAGATTATTACATACTCTGAGAATACTACCCTTAGCCTCTACGTCAATTTTCAACGGCTTCTTTTCGCTAGCTACGTTATGTTTAATGGCATTTTCTACCATCAACTGTATCGTTAAAGGAGGTATCATCATAAACCGAACGGCATTATCAATTTGAAAATTGAAAACTATATTTTCTTCAAAACGGGTTTTTAGTAAATAAATGTACGCATTGATGAATTCCAGTTCGTCTTCTATAGCAATCAAATCCTCATCTTTAGTCTTTAACAGCGACCGATAAACATCAGCGAATTTGTCCAAAAACTTTTTTGACTCCTCTTTACTTGTGTCAATCAAAGATGAGAGTATGTTCAAATTATTGAATAAAAAGTGTGGGTCAAGATGGCTTTTAAGATTATCCAGCTCAAACTTTAAGGTTTCTTTTTTGAATTTCTCGGTCTCCAACACAGATCTCTGCCAATGTCTTAAAAAGTACATACTGAAGTAAACCGAAAATGCAGGAATAAAAAGAACCAAACCATAGGCATTGGTTACCACTACCTGAGCTGTTGTAGGAGGCTCATTAGTAAGTGCCCATTTAAATAAAAGATAAGCCACATTTATGATTACTAATGAATAAACAATTCCCAAAGTTAAATGAGAGAATAGCCTTCTGCTTCCGAATTTTAGCCATGGTAGTTTTTTATCAAAAAGTACGGAGATAAAACCATTACCAATAATGAGCAATGCCAATACTGCAAGAATCCAACCTATTGTATAGTAAACTTCTACCGCTAAACTAAGTGCATACAGGACATATGCTATGACCAAAAGAATTACTGAAAGAATTGTAAGTAGTAGATGTTTTTTCTTCAAGGAACTGGTTATTAGTGCTTCTAATTTAGCCTAATCGAAAACAATTTCTGTAACATTTCTCCATTCAATGTAAACAGGGTCAGCTTCTCCCTTTTTAAAAACTAACAACCCAGCATTTTTATCAGATACATCTCGAGCATCTCCTAAAAGTAATTGCTCTCCATTTCTGAGTTCTATCATGGAGTAGTTATAGTTTTTAGGCTTGATAGATTTGATATTTCTAAAAGGTATTTTGTACTCGACATCATCATCTTTAGCTTCTAGTATTTCCAGTTCATAAGCCTCATCTAGATCAAATACAATCTGGCCATTCACCTGCTTATCATCATAAGTGTAAACTTTACCACTGAGTCCTTTAGGAATAGTATAGGTAGCGTAAGATGGACCTGATGCCTTAGCTTTTTCATAAGTTACCGATCTAAAACTACTCCACGGTATGTCTATTTTACCGACATTGTCAACACTGACAATTATACCTCTATTACCACCATTGACATCATTAGAGCCTGTTAAAAAAAACTCTCTTCCTGAAAATAACACAATCTCACTTCCATTGCCACTGCGCTCTATCTTTTGAATTTTATCAAATGAGATAGAAACATCTCCGTCTCTTGTATCTCCATCTAATAAATCAGTACCAATTCTTTCATCATGATCCCACTGCACATACCCGGTGAAATTACCCTTTCTATGTGTTTCGACAGTACCATATAAAGGTAGACCCATAATTCTAGGGAGGTTTTTAGGCGTGTTCATGAATTCAACTTTTCTAACCCTATTCAATGAGAGATTAATTATACCTAACTCATCATCAAGCACTACAATTTGTGAACTACCGTCATTATATCCTGATCCAGAAAGTCTGATCTCCTCACCATTTTTGAGAACTACTGTCATCCTTTCATTGCCACTATTTTGCAGCTCTTTCATGTCTCCAAATTGACATGAAAACTGATGTACAGTACCACTGGACTTATCATCCCAAATAGAAGAAATTCTCCAGTCTAAATCTCTCCAACTATCGTTGCTACTCTTTTTTCTTTTAAATTTCTCAAATTCATTCTCAACTTTGGCAGCATTGAAGTGGTCATTCCAATAAGCCTCCTCTTTTCCCCAACGAAGTTGACCAGTATAAGTATTATCAGAGGTATAAACCTTACCGTAAATAAAGCCCTCTGTATTTTGAGCCTGCAATGTGGTCATGGCAATAAACATAGCTACTACCACTCCTATAATTAGCTGTAAAGTTTTTTTATTCTTCTCCATAAAACATATCACGTCTTCCAACAAATCCATGGCTCAAATAACTACTAAATAAAGAGAATAGCATAGGCATTGTGGCTCTAGTGGTATTTGAAAAGAGTGAAATGAGAAATCAAGTTACTGAATCGGACAGGTGAAATTTGCTATCCTCCTACTTGCTTGGCTTTATAGCCCTCGGCTTGAAGCAGCTCAAGTACCTTTTTCCTAAAATCTCCCTGAATGAGAATTTCACCATTCTTAGCTGAACCGCCAACACCGCATTTAGATTTAAGAAGCTTGCCCAAATCCTTAAGATCATCTTCACTTCCTACAAATCCTTCTACCAAAGTGACTTGTTTTCCTCCTCTTGACTTTTTATCCAACATCACTTTTAGTAATTGATGTTTCGGTTCAAGTGTTTCCTGTTCTTCATCGCCAGATGATTGATAATCAAAATCGTTGCTTGTAGAGTACACTACGCCTTCACGATTTTTCCATTGATTTTTTTTAGCCATCTTAAATTATTTAGAAATCCGGACAAGGGATTTGCATTACATTTTTAGGTGGTTTTCGTGGATCACGATTAGACCATGAATAAGAAATTGAAATCTCATGGGCTCCACCACTATTCGCTCCTAATTGAGAAATGGTGTAGTCATAACTATAACCAATATTAAGAATATCGTCCTTCCCTTTTTTGGTAAAACCCACCAGCATCACTATTGATTCATTATTGCTAAACCCTTCCAAGGATTTTGTTGGTAAACCACGATACCAAACTCCGAAAATGATAGGTTCTAAAGTTAGATATAGGCCTAAATCCAGTTGATCAAACTCTCCTTGTGATTTGTACTGAAATGTGGGAGTAATACTTCTTTCCTGTGGCCTAGTGTACATCCCTGAACCCATAATCCCTGATTTAAAGGGGATTCTCAGTCCCCCATGAAAAGACATTTTCATAGGTAGCTCTTTTGGATCAGCATCTTCTTCAAAAGCCTGATTTGGCGTATTGATATGATTTGCTGTTGTTCCAAGCCATGCATTTTTAGTATAAAACACACCTCCAAAAGAAAGATCAAAAAAGCTTTTAGTAAGATTACCGAAAGTCTCTAAAGACGGGTTTTCAATTTCTCCGGTTATTGGGTTAAATTGATCTCCAAACGTTAGATCTGCAAAATTTACATTCCTGTTGTAAAACCCTACTTGAACCCCTGGTCGAAAAGTTAACCATTCTGTCAAATAAAGCTGATAGGCATATTGCATACCAACCATAGTAGATTTCAATCCTGCCTGTCCTTCCGTATCACGCATAAGAAGGAAACCTACACCACTATTATAATCTTCCAGATAAGTATCGAAATAAGCTGACATTGTAACAAAATTGGCTTGGATTGCTGGCCATTGATTTCTGTAATTAATACCAACTCTTGCCTGCTGCGTAGCTCCTGCAAATGCGGGATTTAAATATAGAGGTGCCGAATAGAACTGCGAGAACTGTGGATCCTGAGCAGTTACCAATACTGGTAATGTCAGCATAAACAGGAAAATTAACGTGATAAATTTACGCATGAAAAATTGGTCTATCATTTGCTCTAAATAGCAAAATAAGTATAAAAATTAAAACTAGTACCGCTTCCAAAAATAAACAAACTTAGATTCATACCATAACGGCATTTTAAGCTTATTTGTATAATTTAGTATTTAGACTTAATAATTTTCTTGCACCTTATGGCAATCAGAACCACACTAAAACAGTTAATTAGATAAATAAATTTTGTGAGAATGCTCCATAGTTTACCCCGCAGGTTATTTCTGCTATTCATTTTCTTAGTTGGTGGTTTGTTTCAGGTTTCTGCTCAGAGTTACTCTAACCTTAATTGGTACTTTGGCAACAGCCAGAGAAACTTTCGGTTTGTAAGGCCTAATTACACGACCGAAAACATATCCTTACCTAACAATCTTGGTACTGGAGGTAGTGCTGTAGCTACAGATCCAATAACTGGTGTTTTATTATTCTACACTGATGGAGTAACTGTCTATGATGCTTTTGATAATGCACTGTCACCTAACCTAAATGGTAATTCTACTTTTAATCAAGGTGTAGTAATTTGTACAAATCCTGAAGATTCTACAGAGACATTCATATTCACCAATAATGGAACCACTATAAGCAGGTCTGTTTTTGATAAAACGGCTTATGGCCCTGGCAACCCTGGTTTTCCATCACCTGGTCAAGGAAGTTTAACTACACCGCTCAATGATGCTACAGGTCTACCAACAGGAACCTTATCTGAGGGCATGATTATTATTCCAAACTCAACTTTAGATGGGTTTTGGTTGATTAGTTATGACGAAGCAACTAACAATTATAACATTACCAGCATTGATAATGCAGGTACTATCAATACTGCCTCAGTGGCAATAGCAGGTACTCCAACATCCGTAGCTAATTTTTCATACAACTCATTTACAAATCAAATAGCTGTTTCACCAGCAAACCCTTTAGAAGAAGTTGCTATACTCAGTATTGATCCAGCTACGGGAACACTTGCCTTTGTTTCCTCTATTGCTGGCACCAATACCAGTAGTTTAACCTCCAACATTTTCGATACTGAATGGAGTAATAATGGAGATATTCTTTACTTATCTGGAAACTTTGGAGGTGCTATTGATGAATTAATGCAAATAAACTTCACTGATACGCCACCTACTATGAGACCTGTTAGCGGACAGTCATTGTCCAGAAGCTTTGGTTTACAGATGGGTCCAGATAGTACTATTTATCATCTTTATGAGGCTGGATTTGGACAATTTAGAGTAGGTAGAATTAACGATCCTGACTCTGTGGTTGCTCTAACTTTATACGACCCAAGTCCACTAGGCAACCAGAATTTTGCAGGAAGGCAGTTCCCAGCATTTTTACCAACTATAGATCCTATGACCTCGGCAGATTTTACATTTGCTGGAATCTGCGCGAACGTACCTACCTTTTTCTTTCCTGAAATCAACCCACCTGCCGACAGTGTTATTTGGGATTTTGGTGATGGTAATTTCTCTCGTCAAATCAATGGCATAAATACTTACACTGCTGCAGGTCAGTATGATGTGATAATGGCTGCGTTTTTAAATGGCTCGGTTGATTCTGTAACCAAAACTGTGGACATTATTGACTTTGACATTCAGATAAGTGGCTTCCCGCAAGCTGATACTTTGTGTCCTGAAGATTTTCCTAGGGATTACACTGCAACCGCCTCTGGAACCAACGCTAATAGTGTTACTTTTCGCTGGTCAAATAATGACGCACCTGGAGCTACCACTACTATTACAGAACCAGGGAGTTATTATGTTGTAGCAACAGACCCCAATGGTTGTGAGGCATATTCACCGCTTCAAGTAGTGGAATACCGCTCTATTGAACAGCGTGCTTTTATTTGGTATTTTGGTAATAATGCTGGTATCGATTTTAATCCGTTATCAGATGACCCGCCTGGACCCGCAGTACCTATACCGCTGAATAACCCTGCTATTTATGATGGTGGGAACCAGATGCAAAGTTCTGAAGGTGCCGCTATATATTGTGATGATAATGGTAATCCAATCTTCTATACCAATGGAGAAAGTGTGTTTGATCGAGAGGGTAACGAATTTGCGACCTTAATTGGTGGTGATCAGACTGCTGCCCAATCTTCATTTATTGTCCCTTTCCCTGGAGATGCTACCTTATATTACATTTTTCTTTCTAAGCCAACATATAGCGCTTCTGGAGCTTTTGAGTATGAATTTAGTTACGTTATCTATGATCTAAAACAAAGACAAGGGTTAGGTGATGTAGTTCGAGATGTGAATGGCAACGTAGTTTCCACTGTACTTTACAATGGCAATACCGAAAGAATTACAGGAAATAACAATTGGGTTATTGTTCATGAATTTGGCAATAACAATTTCAGAGCTTATCCAATTACTGCATTGGGCTTGGGGAACCCGGTCATATCTAATATTGGAACTTCCCATACATCTACTTCTGCTACAGCAGGACAAGGTTATATGAAATTATCAAATACTGGTCAGTTAGCAGTTGCTCTATCTATCTCTAGCAATGAGAATTATGTAGAGCTATTTCAATTTAATAATGCTAATGGAGTAGTATCTAGACCAGTTGATTTAGATTTTGGAACTGAAACAGGTCAGGTATATGGTGTAGAGTTCTCGCCAGACGAAAATAAACTTTTTGCTACATTGAGGAATGCTGGTGGGGGTACTAAAATCTTTTGGTGGGAGATTGATACCACAACAGTGGCAGGAGAAGTCACGGATCCTGACTATATCAGAAATTCACGTGAAGAGGTGACCTTTGAAGCAGGTGTTGATTTGGGTGCTTTGCAGCAAGGTCCAGATGGACAAATTTATATTGCCAAAGATGGTGCTCCCAACCTGGCTACTATCTCAAACCCTAATGGTATTCCCGGTCAAACAGATCCTGGGTATAACTCGTCTGGCTTCGCCTTAGCGGGTGGAACCTCAAGTACTTTAGGGTTACCAAATTTTATTAATCAATTTAATAATGCCCCTTCTGGTCTCTTTTTGGTAGTATTCAATGGCTGTTCTGGTGAACAAAATGATTTTAGTATACTCAACCCAGTAAGCTTAGAACGCTATAGATGGAGAATCAACGATGATACAGGTACAGAAGTGCTAAGAAGTGCTGTGACTGATGATGGAGATTTCAGTTTTACCATTACCACTCCTGGCACTTACACTGCTATAGTAGATATAATACCTGAATGTAGCACCTTTGATGTGCCTGTCAATTCTGTTCAGCAAAATTTTACTATCAGCCCATTACCATCATTTTCTATACTAAATGCGAGCAATCCAACTGGATGCGGTGTTAATGATGGAAGTTTTGATATCAACATTGCAAGTTCTGGGACGTTCACTTATGGTATTTCTGGACCAATAGGTGTTAGTCCTGTAACTGTAACAGCTCCGATAACAGTAAATATTCCTAATCTAGCTGCTGGCGGCTACACTGCAACGGTAACCAATGCTATTACTGGATGCATCCAAACCGAGGTTATAGCACTTACTGATCCAATAGGCTATACTGTTAATGCAAGTACAACCAGATCTGATTGTGATGGAAATAATGGCACTATTGAAGTAACAGCCAATGGCGCACCTTTAGATTTAACCTATATTTTAAGATTACAAGCAAACTCTGCAATTGTAAGTACCGGGACTGAAACAGTAAATGTTTTCAGTATTCCAGCGACCATTGGTACTTATGTTTTAGAGTTAACAGATAATGTGGGTTGCACTACAACAATTCCTAATCTGACTGTTACTGCGCCTCCAATTGCTAATTTAACTATCCCTGATGAAGTGATTGTTTGCGATAATGAAACTGCATTGATTATTTATTCTTCAACTAATGCACTTACTATCAATGTTTCAGGGCCTTCTCAACCACAATTCCAAAATGATAATAGTGCTGATCCTGACACAGTTTCAGTGAGTTTACCTGGAATTTATACTTTTGTTGCGCAAGGTGATGGTACAACTATCTGTGACAATGTCGATGCGTTAGAAGTGATTTTCAATGCTCCTAGTAACAACCCATTTGATTCAAGGTTTATAATTTGTCCAGATGATCCATCACCAGACAATAGGACCGTTACACTCCCTAGCCCTCCTACTGGTTTTGAATCTGTCAGATGGTTTGAGTCTAACGGAAATGAGATAACAGGAAATCGTGCGGATTACCAGTTCAATGCTGCAGGTGACTCCCTAATTATATTAAATAATGGTGTGATAACTGCCGAGCTCACCAATTTCTTTGGCTGCGTAACCGTGGCTGATATCAATATTTTTGAAGATTGTAAGGCTCGAATTAATGCACCTACTGCGTTTTCTCCTAATGGAGATGGAAGAAATGATAGCTTCTCCGTGTTCCCAGTTTTAGTAGCTGACGAAGATTTCGAAATATTTATTTTCAATAGATGGGGAGAGTTAATCTTTCAGTCGGATCAGCTTGACTTTACGTGGAATGGTACGTATAATAACGAAAGTTCACGGCCGTTGCCCGGTGGCACATATGCTTATAGAATAAACTTTAAAAGTGCCGCTAAACCTGAAGAAGGTATTCAGGAAATGCGCGGAGGAATAACATTAATTAGATAAAATAAAAAAATGAAAACAAGTAAATTATTAATCTTTTGCGGTTTAATGCTCGCATTAACCTCATTTTCAAGCATTCAAGTTTTTAATACTTCAATGAAAATCAATGTCAGAAATGAACTTGGTAATATCGAGGAAGGTGTTGCCGTACAGCTTTTTGGTAGCGAAGAGGATTATAGAAATGAAACAAATCCTGTTACAGAAAAGGTAATGACAGACAGTAAAGGAAATGTAAAATTTAAGGAGCTGGAAAGTAAGGTTTATTTCGTTAACGCTGTAAAGGGCGATAAAAACAATATTGGTGCAGGTGTGGCAACTGCCAAGCTGGAAGAAGGTAAAATGAATAAGTTAACGATAATCATTGAATAATTGCATAGAGAAGATATTCTTAGAAAACTAGAAAACTACAGCCCTGAAGATGAAAATGAAAAAGCCTTCAGGGCTTCTTTTTTATCCTTTATTAATGAATACCCTAACTGCTTCGAAAGATCTTTGGAAATAGGGCACATTACAGGATCCGCTTGGATTACCAATCAAACGAATGATAAGGCATTATTGACCCATCATAGAAAACTAGACAGATGGCTCCAGCTAGGCGGCCATGCTGATGGAGAGACTGATATTATTAAGGTTTCTACAAAAGAAGCAGCTGAAGAGTCTGGGCTTTCTTCGCTGAAGCTCGTTAGTCAGGATATATTTGATATAGATATACATACCATTCCTGCAAGAAAATCATACCCCGAGCATTTGCATTATGATATCAGGATTCTTTTTATGGCTGATGAAAGTGAGCCCTTCGTAGTGAGTAACGAATCCAAAAATTTAGGATGGATAGCCTTAGAGGAGCTTGCCTCCTACTCACAAAATAATGAGTCTATTCTAAGAATGGCTGATAAGACCAGAAAACTATTTGCTCGAAATAAAGAGTAATCCGAAGGCAATTACGACCATCCAAAACATGTGTGGAACAAGTACCGGAATGATGATGATGGACAATTTCATCAATACACAAAGTACAACAATTATTATGGCCACTAATTTCAGAATCGAACGGGTTTTATTGCTCATGTTATTTCGTTTTAAGGTTGAGTAAAGATAAGAATATACGGGTTAACACATTGAATTGAGCCACATTATCTACTTTATTGTAAAATAGATTCCTGACTCGCTGCGCCTGCCGGACAGGCAGGCTCTCAGGAATGACGAGCTGGATTAGAGATTGTACTCCTCATTTCATCGTCATTCCTGCGTACGCGTGTCGCTGAATCTTTAGCGTAAGCACAGGCATGAATCTACTATGAAGATAAAAATCAATAAGTTTGCACATCAATAGATGTTATGGCTGAAATAGGTAAGGACATACTCAAAGCAAGAGCCCTTCTGGAAGAAGGACAATTGGTAGCCATACCAACAGAAACAGTATACGGACTGGCAGGGAATGCCTATAACCTAGATGCTGTAGCAAACATCTTTGCTACTAAAAAAAGACCGGCTTTTGATCCTTTAATTGTTCATACATTTAACATCAATCAAGTTAAAAGTCTTGTCACAGAGATTCCCGAAAAGGCAGCCATTTTAGCCAAGCAGTATTGGCCGGGACCTTTGACTTTACTATTAAAAAGGAAAAGTATCATTCCTGATCTAGTGACCTCCGGATTAGATACTGTAGCAATAAGAATTCCTAATAAGGAAATTACCCTGAAACTTTTAACGTCCCTTCCCTTTCCATTAGTAGCTCCTAGCGCCAATCCTTTTGGGTACATTAGCCCTACTTCAGCACAGCATGTAGAAGATCAACTAGGAAGCAAAATACCTTACATTTTGGATGGAGGAGACAGCCATGTGGGCATTGAATCAACAATTATAGGTTTTGAGAATGATAAAGTAACTATACACAGGTTAGGCGGTGTGAGTGTTACTGATATTGAAGCTCTTATTGGAGAGGTTAACGTAAAAACACACTCAAGTTCTAACCCACTGGCTCCTGGTATGCTGGAGAATCATTATAGTCCTTTAACTACAATTCTATTAGGTGATATAAAAGGTAATCTTGATAAATTTCGAGATAAAACCGTAGGAGTGCTCTCTTTTTCAACCGACTTTAATCAAAAGGTTCAAAAAATACTAGCAGCTGATGGTAAAATGACTACTGCAGCTAAAAACTTATTCGCTTATTTGAGGTGGTTAGACCAACAGCCCTTAGATTTGATACTTACAGAGCTCGTGCCTGAAGAAGGACTTGGTTTGGCAATCAATGACTGACTAAGACGAGCTGCAGCAAAAAAGACAACACATTAAAACTGATAAAGATGAAATCAATAGATGATATTAATTTCAATGGCAAGAAGGCATTAATCCGTGTGGATTTTAATGTTCCATTGAATGCACAACATGAAGTAACTGACGACACAAGAATAAGAGCAGCTGTGCCTACTATTAAGAAGATATTAGATGACGGTGGTTCGGCCATTTTAATGTCGCACCTGGGCCGCCCTAAAGAAGGTCCTGAGGAAAAATTTTCGCTCAAACATTTGGTAAAAGACTTAAGCAGCCGCTTCGGTACGGAAGTTAAATTCGCATCTGATTGTATAGGAGACGATGCCAAAGCATTAGCTGCAGATCTAAAAGCTGGTGAAGTGCTACTCTTAGAAAACCTACGTTTCTATAAAGAGGAAGAAAAAGGTGATGCTGAATTTGCTAAAAAGCTTTCGGCATTGGGCGATGTTTATGTAAACGATGCTTTTGGTACTGCCCACAGAGCCCATGCCTCTACTAGTATTATAGCTCAATACTTCGATTCTAAAGTAAGTGGCTATGTTATGGCTGCTGAACTGAAGAATGCACAAAAAGTATTAGACAATGCACAGAAGCCTTATACGGCCATTATGGGGGGTGCTAAAATTTCTGATAAAATATTGATTATTGAAAGGCTGCTCGACAAAGTGGACAATCTGATTATCGGTGGTGGTATGTCTTATACCTTCTTTAAAGCCATGGGTGGACAAATTGGTTCTTCATTGGTTGAAGAAGATAAGTTAGACCTGGCCAAAACCCTCATTAAAAAAGCCAAAGAGAAGGGTGTAAATCTAGAATTACCTTTTGATAGCGTTATTGC
>CAYGNU010000043.1:0-14771 GCA_964351175.1 uncultured Roseivirgaceae bacterium
TATAAAAATGCAAAACAAAGGTGCGGTTGTTGCTCTAACAATCATTATTACGCTGCTATGCGTATATTATTTATCATTCACATTTGTCTCACGTAATATTCAGCAAGATGCTGTTGAATTTGCTACTGATGATACTGGTGTTGTTGATCTAGGAAAGAAGCAGAACTATTTAGATTCTGTATGGAACCTTCCAGTGTATAATCTATTCGGTATTGAATATACCTACAGAGAAGTTAAGGATACTGAATTGAGCAGAGGTCTTGACTTACAAGGTGGTATGCACGTAACGCTAGAAGTTTCTCCAATTGATATTATTAAAGGACTTAGTGGAAATAGTGCTAATCCTGAATTCAATGAAGCCATAAGAATGGCTAAGGAGAAGCAAAGAGATAGCCAGGAGAGGTTTGGTGCGCTTTTCTACCAGTCATATTCAGAAATTTCTCAAAAGCCATTGGCAGACATTTTTGCTAATGCAGCAAATAGAGGCAGAATCAGCCGCGGAGACTCTGATGATCAAGTAATGGACGTGATAGAAAAGGAAATAGAGGATGCTATTGACCGTTCGTTCATTATTTTGAGAACGCGTATTGATCAGTTTGGAACGTCTCAACCTAACATACAAAGACTGCAAGGAACAGGTAGAATTCAAATTGAGATACCTGGTGCTGACAATCCTGAAAGAGTAAGAAAATTATTACAAGGAGTTGCAAAACTAGAGTTCTGGGAAGTGGCTGAACCTACTGAATACAGCAATTCTCTTTATGCGATAAATGATCTTTTAGTAAAAGAGCAAAAAGCAGCTTTTGATACTGGTAAATCAGCTGGGGCTGCTGCTGTGACTGAAGAT
The DNA here is from genome assembly GCA_964351175.1 of uncultured Roseivirgaceae bacterium. GTDB lineage: Bacteria > Bacteroidota > Bacteroidia > Cytophagales > Cyclobacteriaceae > Fulvivirga. The sequence goes on from CAYGNU010000043.1 coordinate 848, forward strand.
TTAAGTGATGCGCTTTCTGCAGACACTACTGCTACTGATGATCTTGGAGCTGCATTAGAAGGACAAGATACTGATTCTACACAAAGCAAATTAGATTCATTGTCGGCTCAGATTTCGCCATTATTTGCTTTATCTAGAGCAGGTGGAACATTGATTTATGATGTGAGAGATACTGCTGAAATTGGTAAAATTATTAGAAGAGCTGATGTTAAAAGTTTACTACCAAGAACCATCAAGCCGTTATGGGAAGTTAAGCCAACTATTAACGAGCAGACAGGTGAAGAGTTATTGCAATTATACTTTGTAACTGTAGGCAGAGGAGGACAAGCTCAATTAACTGGTGAAGTAATTACTGATGCTAGACAAGATTTAGATGAGTATGCTCGTCCTGCGGTAAGTATGCAAATGAACGCTCAAGGAACAAGAGTATGGAGAAAAATGACTGCGGAAGCAGCGAATCGAAACCCTAGAGGACGAATAGCCATCGTGTTAGATAACTTGGTTTATTCTGCTCCGGGTGTAAATGGTGAGATTCCTAATGGTAACTCGCAGATATCTGGAAACTTCACGTTAGAGGAAGCCAAAGATTTAGCAAACATTCTCAAGGCGGGTTCTTTGCCAGCTCCAACGAGAATTGTTGAAGAAGCTATTGTTGGACCAACATTGGGTCAGCTGGCTCAAAGCCAAGGTATCATTTCGGTACTTGCTGGCTTGGGTATGGTGGTTATCTTCATGGTGGCTTACTATGCTAAAGGTGGTTTGGTAGCCAACATTGCGTTGGTATTTAACATCTTCTTTATCTTGGGTATTTTGGCTCAGTTTAATGCTGCACTTACGCTACCTGGTATCGCTGGTATTGTACTTACTATTGGTATGTCCATTGACGCCAACGTACTTATTTTTGAAAGGATTAGGGAAGAGATGCGAAATGGTGTTAAGCTCCGAGAGGCCATCACTATGGGTTACAAAAAAGCATTTAGCTCAATTGTAGATGCTAACGTTACTACATTACTAACAGCCATCATCCTATTTGTATTGGGTCAGGGACCGATCAAAGGTTTCGCTATTACTTTAATGATCGGTATTTTCTGTTCATTCTTCTCAGCAGTATACATCACAAGAGTTGTGGTTGAGTGGATGGTAGGCAGAAGAGATGATGCTAAAGTTTCATTTACTACACCAATATCTAAAAACCTTTTGTCTAATGTGAATATTGATTTCATGGGCAAAAGAAAAATGGCGTATGTATTCTCTACAATATTTATTGTTGTTGGAATGGCATTAACATTTACTCAGGGATTAAATCTTGGTGTCGACTTCCAGGGAGGTAGATCTTATATCGTAAACTTCCAAGATCCAGTTGTTGCTACTGATATGAAATTAGCACTAAGTGAGTCTTTTGAAAACCAAGGTACGGAAGTGAAAAACTTTGGTGGTAATAACATCATGAAAGTGACTACTTCTTACTTGGTAAATGACGAGACTGACGGAGCTGATGATAAAGTGAAGAATGCTTTAGTAAGTGGAGTGGAAGCCTTTACAGGATTGAAATACATTGCTAACGATTCACAAGTTGATGATACGCACTTTAGTATCTCAGGGTCTTCTAAAGTAGGAGCAACCATAGCGGATGATATCAAGAGCGCTTCATTTGAGGCAGGTATTTTTGCTATCATAGCCATCTTCCTTTACATCTTAGTAAGATTTAGAAAATGGCAGTTTAGTACAGGTGCGATCATAGCTTTGGTCCATGATGCACTGTTTGTATTCTCTGCTTTTGCTATAGCAGGCTTGTTCGGTGTTAAGTATGAAATCGATCAGGTATTTGTTGCAGCAATCTTGACCATCATTGGTTACTCAATAAATGATACCGTGGTTGTATTTGATAGAATAAGAGAATACTTAAACCTCGGTACAAGTAATGATCGTTTACAAATATTTAATCAAGCGATCAATGGAACACTTAATCGTACTATGATGACTTCATTGACAACTTTAATAGTGGTATTAATCCTATTCCTATTTGGTGGTGAAGTATTGAGAGGATTCTCATTTGCATTGTTGATCGGTATCTTGGTAGGTACTTATTCTTCTGTGTTTGTAGCTTCTCCTATAGTAGTTGACTTAGACAAGAAGACCCTTAAGTAAGTTAAGGTTTTAATAAAACAAGAAAGGCTGCCTATTAAGGCAGCCTTTCTTTGTTTCTAATCAGTCTGTTTATTTAACAGTGATTACATTCTTCACTTTTTTGTCTTCGCTTACTGGTAGTGTCAATTTCAAAATTCCATTGTTGTAAGCGGCATTGATTTTTTCTCTATCAATGATGTCATTCAATTTAAATGTTCTTTTGAAATGACCATAGTTAGACTCTAATTGCGTGTAGTTAACACCTTCTGGTCTTTTTCTTTTCCCACTGATTGTTAAGCTTTTTTCTTCCAATTCGATGGAGAAATCACCTTTCTCCATTCCAGGTGCTTCTAATAATAGTGTAAATTCTTTTTCACCTTTTATAATGTCTACAGCAGGGTAGAAATCGTTGTTGTTTGGTGATTGTAATACATTTTCTAAAAGGTCACCAAAAGTGCTTGGTACAAAATCATTAAGCGGGTTATATCTTACTAGTTTCATAGTTATAAAATTTTAAGTTTATTTTCCCTCACTCACTATCAAAATTGTACCAAGCGTAAAATTATCTCATTTCGTCATCTTATAATGACATTATGTCTTACTTTGTAAAATCCACTGAATTTGAGTAAGACATAATGACATATTTTGACTTTAGTAAGACTAATGTATATTAGGAGTTTAGTTTATTTGTATGAATTCAAACGTTAGAAATTTTATTAAAACCCTTGGTCCGGGTATCGTCTTCGCGGGAATGTGCATTGGGGTTTCGCACCTTGTTCAATCTACCAGGGCTGGAGCTGACTATGGTTTTGTGCTATTGCCAGCGGTATTGGCAGCGCTAATTTTTAAATATCCGTTTTTTGAATTTTCATCACGGTACACCAGTGCTACGGGTAAAAGTATTTTGTACGGATATGCTAAACAAGGCAAATGGATCTTATGGCTGTACGCTCTGGTGACAGTGGCTACCATGTTTGTAGTTACGGCAGCGGTAACTTTTGTAGCAGCAGGCCTGATGGGTAACCTGTTTGGACTTGATCTGGAGACAGACAAGCTCGCAGGCATCATCTTTATCATTTGTGTAGTTATCCTGACAGGAGGTAAGTACAATGCGCTAGACGGCCTCTTAAAGATGGTGAGCTTTGTATTATTGATAAGCACCATAACTGCGGCAGTAGTAGCTTTTTATAATGGTGGTGCCGATATAAGTCCTGACTTTATTGCCAAGGAGGTAATGTCGGGGTCGGGTATTATATTCCTTATCGCATTGATGGGTTGGATGCCTACAGCAGTAGATATGTCCACCTGGACAGGCCTATGGGCTGAGGAGCGTGTTAAGCAAACTAAATATACACCTACTTTAAAAGAGACGCTTCTTGATTTTAACTTAGGATATGTGATTACTGGAGTACTTGCAGTAATATTTCTTTCCCTTGGCGCCTTGGTAATGTATGGTAGCGGAACAGAACTCTCTAATAACTCTACCTTGTTTGCAGGCCAGCTTATTGGCTTGTACACGGGCTCCATTGGCGAGTGGAGTTATTTGATAATCGCTTCTGCAGCTTTTAGCACTATGTTCAGTACGAGTATAACGGTGGTAGATGGTTATGGCCGTGTTATGGATAGAGTAATCACGTTGCTTATGGGGCAGAGTAAGAAGTGGAGCTATATGCTTTGGATTTTCATTGTGGCATTGGGCGGCTATGTGGTAATAGCGCAATACTTAAATGATTTAAAGAGCCTTATTGATCTTGCTACTACAGTTTCATTTGTAATAGCGCCATTGGCGGCCATATTAAATTATAAGGTAATTTTTTCTGAAGAAATTGATGAGGCGCACCGACCACCAAAATGGCTTAAAATGCTCGGAATAGCAGGTATTTCCTTCCTTTCCATTTTTACATTGATTTATTTTTACGTTTTAATCTTTTAATAAGAATATTTTTAAAAGATAGTATTGCAAAAAAGAAACTGAACTTCTAATATTGCAGACCATTTAAAACATTCCCCTTTAGCTCAGTTGGTTAGAGCGGCTGACTGTTAATCAGTAGGTCCTTGGTTCGAGCCCAAGAAGGGGAGCAAAAAGCCACCGAAAGGTGGCTTTTTTCATTTACAAAATGTTCACTGTTTACATCCTATATTCCCAAAAACTAGATAAATTCTATACTGATTGCTTTCCTAAGATGGTATCATCTAAGTCAAATATGAGGAGGGGTTTAGTTTTCAATTACTATCCGATATAACGAACAAGTATAAGAAACTTAGGCGGTTGCGTAGCTTCCGCCCATGTTTCTTAAATAGTGTTAGGCACTTTTAATACTTATAATTACTTAAATTCAGAGGCCATGAAACATGCCATTTCATAATTGGATATTTAAATTGGTCTAGAAAAGCAGGGTTCTTCTCAGTATCTTTTTCAGAAAAATTAGATACATATTCATAAAGTAAAGTTAAAAAATCTTCATCATCACCTTCCCAATTAACCTCACTTTTGGTCCGCAAATCATTATAACCATGCATGGTTATAAATTTATTTTTTAGAAGAAATCTCAGCACAATTATCAGAGCTTTGAAAGTCTCCTCAAAGGTCAAATCATGGTTTGAGTTGTAAATACCCGTCCACAGTGTGTTAATGTATTTACCACCTTTACCAACGTCCTCATATGCAGAAGCCAATATGCCTTCTAAATTTTTTATTTCATTTAGTTTCATTATAACAAAAACTTTAATTCTATACCCAAACCACCTCTTAGCTCTTGCATATTTACATCAATTGTAAAATCGCCTAATTGACCTGAATTAGAATGATTTCTAAGAGTTATACTGTTTCTATTTCCTGTAGCATTTTTCCAAAAAACTGTTTCATTATATTTACCACCTCCTAAGTCTACTCTTTTTACCTGCCTACCTGCAGTCATGTCTTGGAATATAGCCCTTCGATACCCTCACACTCAGACTCCTAGCTACTAAAGAGCGGCTTCTAAATTTACATCATACAGTACGCTTAGATTCGCATATGTTTCGCCTGATTCTCCTCGCGATTTTACCTAAGCTATTATAGTTTTCTGTTCGAGACTTAAATTGAACTTTCTCGCATTTACTGTTAAAGGTTAGTGTGATTTGTTCTTCTCAATTTAGCACTTGGCCAATAGTAGAAAAAAGGCATTGCAAGATGTGTTTAGCACATGTGATATTCAATTCATAACAATTCATAATCCTCCTACTACTGCGGAGTCTGACTTTCTGACTCGTCCTAAAATTAGTATAGATGTTACCATTTTTTGGCTTGATAATAAGCAAAGGAGAACGTTTCAAATGTAACTGTCCTATTTATTTTATTTCAAGGATTAGCTAATCAGTCTAGTAAAAAGGAAAAATCTGTTTTTATTGATCATAGTTTATCAATCAATTGTACACCCAATTGCATGATTTCCATGGTTGATCTGGCATTGTCCCAATGACCTGTGGTAACTAACACTATATTTTTTTTTGGAACAATAAATAAATGTTGACCTCCACTGCCACCAGCAAAGTAATAATAAGGGCTCTCATTTTTTGAAGCCATCCATAGATAACCATAATTCATGAATGAAGTTGCATTATATGCTTTATCCTGCATTTCATTTATCCAATGTTGAGGTATGATTTGGTTACCTTTATAAACTCCATTATTAGATAGCATTTGACCAATTTTCAGTAAATCGGTTGGCTTTAAATACATTTCTGAATTACCATAATACTCCCCTTTTTGGTCTTGATCCCAACGGATGGTTTTTATTTTCAATGGGCTGAATATATGCTCACTAGCAAATTCCAACGTTGACTGTCCTGTTGAACGAGAGATTATTCCTGATAATAGATGTGCTACTCCGGAATTATAGGAAAATTTGACTCCGGGAATTGTATCCATTGGAAATTCCCTCAACAAAAAGCAATGCGGATTCTCATTAAACCACCATTCATCTTTAACCAAAGCTCTGTTGTTCCATTCGATCCCTGATTGCATCAATAAGAGATCTTCAATAGTTATTGCCTTTTTGTCTTCTAATTTATTTTCTTTGGATTGGCATTCACCGAAAAAGTCTAATACTGGCTGTTTTATATTTTGAATATGACCTTCCTCTATTGCTATACCAATTAATAATCCAATCATACTTTTAGTAATAGACTTTAAATTATTAAGACTATCTGGGGTGTATTGATTAAAATAGTTTGAATAAATGGTCTCTCCATTTTTAGAAATCAGGATGCTGTGAATATCACCAGCCATTGTAGGGTTATTTCGTAAAGATTCATTTACGATTGAACCAATACCTAAAGAATCAGCTTTTTTCAAAGGGTGTTCTTGGAATCCCAAAGAAGTAAGAGATAAAACGAGAAGTAGAATCAGGGAGTATTTCATGATCTAGTCAAAAATCCAAAATACATCCATAATGACCCAGGTTCCTTTCAACTTGGCGAGGTGAATGTATTCCTTCCAGCGGGTTGTGGGGTATCCAGTATCCAAAATAGCAGAGGCAAAATCTCGATCTATAAATATTCCGCTTACTAGATTCGATTGTTGGGGTAAGGGTAAAGGACTCTTATTTGTCATCATCTCTTTGAGATCATTCTTTGAATAATCTTCACTAATCATACCGTTTTTTTCTATCCCTCTTTTTGATAACCTAGCGTGGAGGTGTTTTTCCATATCATCATAATTGTTCTGAAAGAAATTTTCTATGTAGCCAATGATCGTGTTTTCAATTTCTAACTTATCCTTTTTATGATCTTGTGCTTTTAGTAAATTGACAGATAGAAGTAATAACATTATGATCTTGAATTTCATCATCTTTGATTAATTTAAAATTGTGGTGTAAAAGTATAAGTAGCATAAAATTATTGTTTGCCATTTATTGCGAATTTTGTATTGACATGTCATTTAAAGAAAATATTTGTTGGTTAAACTCAGGTGGTGGGAATGAATTTCCTGAGCGATTTGAAAACGAAGTATACTATGTTGATGATTTGCAACTGCAAAACACACCATACAATTACATTTCTAATTTTTCGCTAAAATATGTCATTAAGGGCGAGGAGTCATATATCGTAAATAATAGGTTAAAAAGAATTAGAGATAATGAATCCATAGTAGTGAATAACCAATCTGAAGTTAGTAGGCTGACTTCTAAAGGAAATTCTTTTTCTGTCTTTCTTAGTCCTGCGGTACTTAAAGATTGCCACGCGGGCATATTGAACACAGAAGAGTATTTATTAGAATATCCCTTGAATGAACAGAAAAATAACATTGAATTGTATGATGAAATTCAGACTGGTAGGTTGTCATTTATGGATGATTTGAAAACAAGTATTACAGCAAATCCAGACCTTATTATTCCAATCGATTACTATTATGAAATTTGTCTAAATCTTCTTTTGAAACAAAATACGGTTTTCAAGGAAATTAATAGGCTCGACAAAGTTAAATATGCGACTAGAAGGGAACTGTATTCAAGACTGAGTAAAGCTAAATATTATTTGGACGACACCTTAGCTGAGAAATTTAGCTTGGAAAGAATATCTCAAGAATGTGCATTATCAAAATATCAATTAATAAGAGATTTTAAATATTTATTTGGTATCACACCACATCGCTATTTTATCATCAGAAAGTTATCAAAAGCTAAAGAAATGATAAAATCGAGTCGATATTCGACACTTCAAGAGATATCTTTAGAACTTGAATACCCTAATCTTTCCTCATTCAGTAGGCAATTCAAACAGATTTACGGCTTTAGCCCAAAAAAACTACTTGAAAGTTAAAATCCCTCTTAAACTAATTGATAGTATTACTTGTTAACTGATATCAGTTAGTTAACAATCTCATGTTTTGTAAGTAACCTTTAGATTGACAGGAAACGGTTGTCTAAAGAATTCGGCTTTGATTTCGTATGAGCGATTTGCATAGAAGTAATCCACATTCGCTGCAAATGACCTTTAATTCGCTCCATTTATCTTCTTTTGCTCTCTAATTCATATGTCGATTAACATAATTCGTGTATCGAATTTTTATTGTCCTATTCTAGTTTTCATTTAGTCAGTTCACTTGAACACCCTGCCAAGCTATACTAATGGTTAGCTTGATTTGCTCTTTTCAATTTAAACACTGTGCAATCCGTGGATACAAGGGGTTACAAGAGGTATTTAACGCAAGCGTTTCTTGGATAAAAAAGGTACTGAATCATAAATGACTACCCTTTCTAGTTGATCAATCCATTAATTTGAAGAAATACAATTCTAATTAAAATGAAAGAGCGCCTTACTCTAGTATTGCTTATTGTTTTGATAATGTCAAGTTGTAAAGATGAAGATAATACAACTCCATTAATTGAATCATTAGGCAGCCCCTCACTTATTACACTTTTGGATAATGGAAATTTAGGAGATAGTCGAGATTTATATTTAACGTTTAAGAATCTGATGAATGAAGATCAAGTTTTAAATTATAACCTGATTTTGGCGAAATCGGGGACTAATTTAGAGTTTGATATAACTACTGCTACATCACTTTCTCAAGACAGAATGCACTCTATAGAAAAAGGAGGAAACGCAGTTAAAAAGCAGATTGAATCTGAGTTTAAAGACAGTGATGGTGATGACATTAAGAATGATCAATCTTATGATGCATATATATTCACTAAGTCAAATTTGGAAAATAAACTAAGTAGCCTTTCGGATAAAATTTCCATTGTATTAAAGGATCAGATATACTTTGAAGTTAAAACTCTTGAAAGTCCCAATTATCCATATATGGAAGCATTGTCTTATCAAGACGGATATATTATGGCACCTGGTGAAAATAACATTTACAAAGTAGATGTGAAAACAGGGCAATATGAGATTTTCGACACTGGACTTCCAGCACCTTTGGGTGGAGGTTTTGATCCTTATGACGGTTCATACTATGGGTCTATGTATGGTGGAGGATATGTCAATAAATATAAATCTGATGGCACTAATTCAGTATTTGCTAGTGGAATGATTGGGCCAATAGGCATCGCTATTGACAATAATAAAAATGTGTATATTACAAATTTTGATGGAAATTTTATATCAAAAGTGACCCCTCAAGGAACAAAAACGACTTTTGTTAACAACGAAAAAGGTTTGATAAATGGCCCAGACGGATTAGTTTTTGCTGGGGGGTCTCTTTATTCGATTAACTTTTACGATAGTAGAATATTAAAAATCAATAGTTCTGGTGAGCCTTCTGTATTTACTACATTACCTGGCACTATTACAGGATACATCACCTATTCTGACGGTTTCTTTTATGCACCTAGCATTAGTGAAAGAAGAATTTATAAAATCGATATGAATGGGAATTATAGTGTGATCGGAGGGAATGGCAAAGACGGTATTATAGATGGACCTGGTTTGACAGCTAGCTTTAGTGAACCAAATGGCATAGCAATTTCTGGTGATACTATTTTTGTCGGAGACAAGAGAAAAATCAGAATGCTGATTAGACACGAATAATTTGACAGTCTATACACTTATTACCAAAGATGGTTTTTTGTATAACACGTTTTCTTCATGATTCGAAATTGATACTAATTACATCAAATCATCACAGAAAGAAATTTTCCCTAACCTTCCAAAACTGCTAACACTTTATTTTGGTCAGGTAACTTTAGCAGCTGTGGTGTTGAGCCCTTACCAATTTTTAATAAGGATTCTCCGTTTGGTGGGTGACCCAAATATTGCCTTAATCTTCCCATATAAAATAGTCTCCTTTCTTGACCCTTTGCATTAAATATTTATTCAACATAATTGTACTTTATGAACTCTGATCTCATTTACCGAGACAGAGAGTGATAATTATAAACAAATCAAAAAAAATGTCACAACCTATCCACGTTGTGACATTTTCTCACTCCTTAAATTGATTGAACTTCTCTTCCTTTTTCAATGCTCATAACGACCCTAATATGCTGTCGTTTTAATGCCGTTTATTTATTCTTGTATACATCACTTATTTTTTGAATGGTTTGTTGGAGTAATCTGTTAAACTCTTCTGGTTTTTCAATCATAGGATAATGGCCTGTCGAATTAATGTCAATTACCTCATAAGCTACACCTGTAGCATCAAGTCCGTCTGTATTAGTTGGGGAAGCATCACTGTTAATTAGATAGATTTTTTGTTTTAATGCAGAAAGCTGCTTGGCTTCTAATAAAGCATATCCAAATAAAGCTTCTAAACTCAATACGGCTATAGTGGAGTCACTATTCTTAAAATCTTTTGTTACACGAGCCTTTACTAAACTATCTGTGCTTGGGTGAAATAGCATGCCTTCAGCATATGCCGGAGCAATTTCAGAGAAGTTATTTTTCATCATGTCAATCAAGCCATCTATTTCAGCTTTAATCTCATCGTTATACTCAAGCCCAACATCCTTAAAATTATCAATTCCTATTAAGGCTATTACTACTGGGTTCTTAAGGGCTGATTCCAATATAATATCACCACCCATTGAATGACCAATCAATATGACATTATTCAATTTAAGTTGTTCAATTACCGCATTTATATCTTCTCCATATTCTTCAATAGACCAACTTTCTCTATTATTTCCAGACTCACCAAAACCAGGAAGGTCAATAGTAACAATTCTATAATCTGAACTTAATGCCTCGACCTGCTTTGACCAATAAGTTTGATTAATGCACCAACCATGAACAAAAAGCAATGTGAATTCACCTTTACCATAGCTCTGATGGTTGATAAATACTCCTTTATGGGTCACTTTGACATCATTAGGGACTATTGCTTTAGTTTTTGCCTGTTCAGCTTGTTTTAGGTTCCCACAAGAAATTAGTATTGCTGCAGAAATAAAGACGAGTAATTTTAAATTTGATTTCATTTAGCGCATTTTTTTAATTTGAATTCAAATAAGAAAAAGAAAAAAAGAATTTAAGTTCTGATGTGTGATTCAGAACTCTTTTTTTGAATACTTCAATAAGTTAATTCTACTTCAGAGATCATATTCCCTATGTCATAATTTAGGCTTACTTTATTACCCTATTGTGTCTTTTTCCTAACATAATTAAGTTGGCATATATTCATTACAACTAGAAGTTTATGGAAGCAATTGTATGTCAGAAGCAGTTGTCTAGATTGTTTCTCAGCTTATTTAATCTCTTAATTATCGGAAAATAAAACAGTAAGGAATATGTTATGATTACCGATTCAATAGTAATTACAACTATGAATTGAGAAGAGTTGAGCGCGCTATGTTCTGGAGTAATGAGGAATAATAATAGGCCAATAGTAATCTGTGTTATAAGTAAAAATGAAAAAGTAAAATATCTCATAAAACGGTATGAGTCATTTAAGAACTTGGAGGATTCTGCTGTATAGTCTAATCTATTCAATTGTATTTGTGTAAATACACCAAAAATTAAAGCGGCTATTGGTACTACACCAAATGCAGTAAACAGGTAGTCATTTTTGATAAATCCATAAGCTAGCATAATTAAAAAAATAGCAGCACCAATATAATTTTCAATAACTATTTGCCTTTTAAATTGGTCAATTAGAGCAGATGACTTGCGTCTAATTATATTGTCTACTTCAGGAACTATCTGTTCCTTTTCATGCGCGTTATCCCAAATTTCCTCAAGTTCCATGGTCAATCAATTTTTTAAGTTTATTTTTAATTCTGCCTATTTTGACACCAACATTTGTAGTTGAGATACCCATTACATCGCTTATTTCTTGAAGTGAATTCTTGTCAAGATAAAGTAATATTATGGCCCGGTCTGTTGGATTTAATTCCTTAATAGCATCATATATTTGTTTTAGTTGTTCATTTTTTGGATCTAATAGATCCTGAGATTCAGCTATAAATTGCTCCTCAGCCTCATTAATTTTTTGGTTCGACCGTTTTTTCAATTGGTTAATGCAAGTGTTGATAGCAATCCGATACAACCAAGTGTTTTGTTTTGCTTCACCTCTAAATTTCCCAAAGGATCTCCAAATCTGAAGGCAGACTTCCTGAACGTTATCCTCATAATCAAATTGATTATTAGAATAAGACCGACTAATTTTTCTAATCATACCAATATGATTTTTTATTAGAAGCTCGTACTCTTTTTGATCTGTCATAGTCATAATGTCACAACCTATTAGTCAATAACTCTCGACTTATTTTACACTTGAATCAATATATTTTTTTCGGTGTAAAAAAATTGAAATTCAATTGACTAATGGGTTAAACAAAAATTTTAAATTATGAAATACTCATTAAAAGCAATGTTAGTTGGATGCATACTGTTTAGTGGAAATGCATTTTGTCAAGATCTGATAATTCAAAATGTCAATGTAATAGATGTAGAGTCTGGAGAAATGTTGAATGCCAGAGATGTTGAAATTGAACTGGGTTTGATAAAATCTATCACCACCACAAAAAATCGAAAACAAGATCCTAATACGAATTATATTGATGGGTCAGGAAAGTACCTGGTTCCTGGATTTATTGATTCTCATGTTCATGTTGCCATGGGCCCCGTTTCCTTAAAATTTGAGGAGGGTAAACCTGTGCTGCATTTAGAACCCAATGAGGAATTGACTAAAGTAACTTGTGAATTACTTTTGGAATATGGGATTACAACAGCCAGAGACCCGGGAGGAAGGACGGATATTACAGTAGGCACGCGTAATGCCATACAAAATGGTGAAATGGTAGGCCCAGAATTAGTTGTTGCGGGAAGTGTCATTGATACTGTTGATTTTAGAAATCTCACAACTGTAACAAGAGGAGAGCGAGAAATTAGAGAAGAAGTCAAAAGGCAAAAGGAACTAGGGGTAGATATTGTTAAACTTTACACTAGTCTAAGTCCTGAACTACTAAAAGCAGGAATTGATGAAGCTCATAAACAAGACATACTAGCAACAGCACATTTGCATAGTACATCTTGGTCAGAGGCAGCAAATTTGGGTATCGATAATATAGTTCATATAATTCCGGGTAACGATGATGTCATTCCAGACCAGTTTAAAGAAAACTATAATAAGGCCTTTGGTACACAAGCGTTTTACAAATGGTTTGAATATGTTGATTTAGAGAGCATTGAAGTGAAAGAAATGATTCAAACGCTGAAGAGAAATAACGTTTCTATTGACCCAACATTAGTACCATTTCATGCGGCATTTTATGGCAATACAGGAGAGTATCAAAGTAATGCAGCGTTGGATAGACTGCCAGAAGTAATGATTAATAATTGGAAAGGTGCATTTAATTTCAATTTAGGATGGAAGGATAGTGACTACATAGACGCACAAAAGACTTGGTCTAAAGTTCAGAACTTTACCAAAATGCTATTTGATAATGGAGTACTGCTTACGGCAGGTACCGATGCTAACAACCCATGGACGGTGCCTGGTGATAGCTTTCATAGAGAATTAAAACTTTTGAATGAATGTGGTATTTCAACTATTGATGTTCTAAGAATAGCAACAATTAATGGTGCTACAATAATAAATAAAGAGCAAGTAACTGGAAGCATAAGAAAAGGAAAAGAAGCGGATCTCGTTTTACTCACTGAAAACCCACTTGAAAATATAGAAGCAACCAGAAGTATTGAACTTGTTATTAATAATGGTAAGATTAGGTAGATTAATAAATGGCTACTGAATTTCAGTAGCCATTTATTTCCAATCAAAAGGAACTAGTATTCATTTTATGCGTGTTCTTAATTTAGGTTGTAGTTCAGTCATGGGGTGGGGTGGTTTGTGGGGCGGGGGTTTGTGCGTGGT
>CAYGNU010000044.1:0-14693 GCA_964351175.1 uncultured Roseivirgaceae bacterium
AGACATTAAGAAAATTACTACACATCAACTTCAGGAGATGAAGAACCGTGGGGAGAAGATAGCGATGCTGACAGCTTATGACTTCTCCATGGCCAAAATTTTAGACGCTGCTGGTATAGATGTTTTGTTGGTAGGCGATTCAGCATCAAATGTGATGGCTGGACATGAGACTACCTTACCCATTACATTAGATCAAATGATCTATCATGCATCTTCCGTGGTGAAAGCAGTTGAAAGAGCCTTCGTAATTGTTGATATTCCTTTCGGTTCTTACCAGGGTAATTCATCAGAAGCATTGCGCTCAGCAATCAGAATTATGAAAGAGTCTGGTGCGCATGCTGTCAAAATGGAAGGAGGCAGTGAGATCAAAGAATCAGTTGTTAGGATATTGAGTGCAGGAGTTCCGGTTATGGGTCATCTTGGGTTAACACCTCAATCAATTTTCAAATTTGGTACTTATACGGTTCGAGCCAAAGAAGAGGAGGAAGCCAATAAACTAATAGAAGATGCGAAATTGCTGGAAGCGTGTGGCTGCTTCTCCATTGTGCTAGAAAAAATTCCTGCACATCTGGCTAAAAAAGTCGCTGAGACTGTATCCATTCCAATTATTGGTATTGGTGCCGGTCCTGATGTTGATGGTCAGGTTCTGGTAATGCAAGACATGCTCGGCATTACTAAAGAGTTTAAACCTCGGTTTTTAAGAAGATATGCAGATTTATACACGTCAATTTCAAATGCTGTAAGTCATTATATCGAAGATGTAAAGGCTAAAGATTTTCCAAATGAAGAGGAGAAGTATTGATGTACAATTAAGCTGTAGTATCATTATTTGATGTGGCTTCGTTGCTCTTTTTCATTTCATTATATATCCAAATACCAATAGCAACCCTAACTGTAGGCTGCAAATATGGGTATATGTATTTGTAAGAAAAATCTGCAAAGCCGTTAAGGAATGATAACCCAAGATAGTACCTGCCAAATGAACTTAGGCTGAGGATGCCAATAAAAATTAAAGAATAGCCTATCCATTTTGCGTAGCCACTAATATTTTTTAATGCTAACCCGTACAATAAGTTGCCTAATCCAAATCCATAAATAACAACGAAGTACTTACTATCTGATATTCCGCTGGCTGCAGTTATTAATGTTGAAAACATGCTTTTTGATACCTCATCTTCAGCGCCTAAATATCCTGGGCGCCATATTTGATTTAATGCATCAATAAGCAGTGCTTGCTGGCTAAGTTCAGTGAGTGCCCAAATGAGTAAAAACAATGTGCCAAGTATCATTCTGGATTGGTATTTTCTCACTAAAAGAAAGCATATTCCTAATGAACCGATAAAATTCACTTGAGGATGAACAAATAAAATCCACAGTTTACTCAGATAAAGTGAGTTCTGATGCAAAAGTGCTCGCGCTTCAAAATCAATAGCGATAGGGTTTGGTAAGAAAATAAGTAGCACGGTAGTGATTGCGCCTAGTACGGAACAAATGGCCGTTATCTTTAGAAAATTATGGAAGGATTTGTTCATCATAATTTGCTTTTACACACCTTATTGTAAGGGTATTAGTTGGGCTTACAGAAGTTATTAGTTCATTATCAGTTGAGTAAAAATAGAAGAATCAATAAATTCTTAACAGCATTGAGTTTGTTAAAGAGTAAAGTATTATTAATACTTACACTTTATTATAACTATTGATTAATGGGCGAACTATGTGTAGATAGTGCCTCTGTATTTCCATTTTCTTTTTTGTAAACATCAGTGAATCTTAATTTGATGTTGATCGTGTCTCCAACATCAGTTTTTATTTTAAGATTTTCCCAACCACGAACAATAGCGATATTAGAATAATATTGAACATTTAGATCGTATAAATCCTGAGCAAGTAATTGAGAGTTATCAACACTGAGATTGTTCATTACAGCTTTTTTGTCAGATATGGAACCATCTGCATTACCAGAATAGATATAGTTAGTGTGCAGCACTTGTGACAAAAGGGAAGTGTCTTTTTTATAAAAAGCCTGTTCCCACTTTGCGAGTAAATTATCAACATCTGTGCGATTGATTTTATCCGTTTCTGAATTCGTCTTGCAGGCTGCATTAGCAAGGCAAAAAAGTGCTATAAAGAATAAAGGCTTTTTCATTTTGTTATTTTGCTAAATGTTTTGCTGGTGATCTTCCACTCGCCATCAATTTTGAGCAACTGCATATAATCATAGAAATAGAATGTATCATATTCGATTTGAAGCTTAGCATGTGCTGCTGTTCCTGAAATGTTAATAGACAATATTTGAGTTTTTCGATCTTGCATAGGACCTGGCTTCATTCCGCTTTTAAAAAATTCTAAGACATTAACACTTTTATACCCAGCGTCATTTACAAACTTCATAGTGGCATCTGGGTGAAAGGCCTTAGCCAAAGTCTCAAAGTCATTGTTTGTGCCACCTAATAGATAATAGTTTAAGGTTTTGCTAACAGCTGCATAATCTTCAGATCCAGATTGTGCTTTGGTTAGAGAAGCACAGCAGAAAATGATCAGTAATGTTGATATAGACTTTTTCATAATTTTAATTGTAGATATTGGTTAAGTGATTAATAAAATTTTCCATTTCGGCATCAGTGCCAATGGTTACCCGAGCATATTTTTCCTTGTTGTATTCTAACTGCCCAATATTGACATTTTGCTTTAGTAGTAAGCTTTTGAGATCTTCTGATCTTGGCGACTTAAAAAACACAAAATTTGTTGCTGATAAGAATGGGGTGATACCAATACTTCCTAAGGCCATAACAGTTTTTTGTCTGACCTGATTGTTTTTGGCTTTTGAAGATTGTATATACTTAGTATCCTCTAATGATGCCTGGGCAGCAACTATTCCTACTATGCTTAAGCTATCGTTGCTCCAAATCCTATGATCATTAAGCTCTTTTATTAATTGATCTTGTGCTATTAAATATCCAATTCGAAGCCCGGCAAGCCCATATATTTTTGAGAAAGTACGCAAAATGATAACCTTGTCATTGTTTTTAACCTCATCAATTAGTGAGTCATTCTTGTCAGCATACTCTATATAGGCCTCATCTACAATTAGATAAGAGTGCCTTGTCACTGTGCGACAGAATTCACGAAGGTCATTCTTTGGTGTTTTTATACCTGTGGGGTTATTAGGGTTAGCTAGGTAGACAATACCAGGTTTTTTCTTAGCCACTTCATCAATCTGCTCCAAATCATAATTGAAATCCTGACCAAGAGGAATCTTGTTTACCTTCCCGCCCAGCCTTTTTACCATATTTGGTAATATTTCAAAAGTGGGAGAAACATATGTTATTGCTAAATTTTTGAACATTGCCCATTGCCCCAAAAGCTGTAGCAACTGTGAGCTTCCGGCTCCTAAGATTACTTCACTTTTGTTAAAACCACAGTGGTCTGCAACGGACGATTGAAGTTCATCTGCTGCATTGAAAGGGTAGCGATTACCCAGGCTAGTATGGTGCGTTATGGCTTGCAAAGCAACTGGTGATGGTCCATATGGGTTCTCATTGCTGCTTAATTTTATTGGCTGGTTGGTTTGGGGCCAAATGTTTGAAGAAGCACCATCTACAGGCAATGTAGACAGCAAAGTTGCTGAGGCTAGCAGCAATGAAGTTTTTTCAATCCATTTTCTTCTGGATATTGAATCAGATGCCATAATCTCTGGTTTTTTTCAATGATCTGATAAATCATATACTAAAACCAGAAATACCTTTTCAACAGTTATATTACCTTCTTAAGTGTTACTCCAACGATAATTTAGAAGCCAGACTTTTTTTAAGGTTTCTGCTTATGGGCAATGAATGTCCAGTACTTAATTTGACTTCGTAGGTATTATGCTTCACCTTCTCGATAGCAGTAATCAGTTTAATATCTACAGCAAAGGATTTGTGCATTCGCTCATAGGTTTCAGGCAAAATCTTAATTAGACTGTTCAGAGGCTTGTCGTAGACGTAAACCTTGTCATTTTTGGTATGCAGCTCTGAATAAATGCCAGCAGCCTTGAAAAAGCAGATTTCAGATAAGGGTACAAATATGATATCACCTTTTATTTTGACACCAAGGTGGGTGCTATTCCCTGTGCCTTGGGTACTGACCTGAAAGTACCTTTCAACAGCCTTATTTAATCGATCTTGGGTGAAAGGTTTGCCAACGAAATCTAAAACACCAAACTCAAATGCTTTAATTGCCTGATCTGTGTACGCAGATGCTATTATGGTATGAAATTTTTCATGGACAACCGTTTTGAGAAGATCAAAACCCTCTTTTCCATTTATGTTTAAGTCTAAAAACAAGAGGTCAATTTGGTAGCTGGCTAAATAATTTTGAGCTGCTTCCAGAGTTTTAACATGGTGTAATTGAATGGGTTGGTCCGTAGATGCCTTTATAAATCTAATCAGTCGCTTAGCCACCAGTGCTTCATCTTCAACTACTAAAATCGAGATCACTGACTGATAATTATTTTAGTTTGAAAGCCATGTTCAGGAGTGTTGAGCTGCAGCACATAGCGATTGCCAAAGGCTTCTTTTAATTTGGATCGGACATATTGGAAACCGAGGCCTTCTTTTATTGATACAGCACTTTCGCCATTATTTTCAATTGTAAAAGAAGTTGACTGATCGGATGTCTCTTTTGTAATGGTAAATAGCCCAGTTTGCTGCTCTCCAAATCCATGTGTAATGCCGTTTTCTATCAAAGTAAGTAGAATTCCAGGGGGTATTTTCTCAGTGCCATCAATACCCAAAGTCTTAAGTTCAAAATCCTTGTCCATTCTTACGGCCATAATCTGGATGAATGAGTTTACCAGTTTAAGTTCGTCCTCAATAGCAATTAGCTTGTTGTCGCTCACTTTAGAGAACATTGAAAATACACTAGCCAGATTTTGAACAAATTCAGAAGCCTTATCTGGTTCATGTTCAATGAGCTCTTGAAGAGAGGTTAAAGAATTGAGAATGAAGTGTGGCTGAATACTTTTCTTCAATAGCTGATTTTCCAGTTTTGCGGACTGCAGTGTGGCTGTATTTAGTTTAATCATCTGTTTTGATAATTCTATACCTGATGAGATCACCATTAATATGATCATGATTATTGTACCGATGAAGTATCCAAAATGAACTATGCCATAAACACCAAATATCGAAAGGATTAGCAGCGCTAATAGTCCTGAAAAATAGATCCATTTGCTCGTGTTTGGATTTTGTCCCCTAACACTCTGGATAATAGCTATGAGAACACTTATGTAAATGAAAATATCCTCGGGCAGAATAAAATACGAGCCCAAAGAAAATATTAACAAGGCTGTTGTGTAAGTCTTTTTCTTTTTGAAATGATAGTGAAATAGAAGGAAGACATTGAGTGAAAAGAGCCCGAAAATGACAGATATATATATCATGTCAAAGGCCGTCAGGTTTAGGGCTGAAATTACAACCTGATCAGATGGAAAAGTTTTTAACCATACCTTAAATACATGAAAGGCGCAATAAAATGCGAAAAAAAGGTAGTCCAGCTTTTTGTGATATCCAAAGTAAAGTGCAAAATTAAATAACGTTGCAGTACAAAATATGGAGATCAGTACTAGAGAAATATCATGTAGCTCGAATTGCAGCATTTGAAGGTTCAATTATTCGGGTTGCCTTTGAGCATTAAAATACGAATTTTAATTCAGCACGATTATACTATTGAAATGAAAATGGCCATCATTAAATCGAAGAAAAACAAGATTTAAAAACTTATAACTGAACTTAAAAGTGCAGTTGCACAAATCGGCTTTTAATTCGTATTCTCTAAAAATGTCTTTAGGGTTAACTTTGAATTCATAGATTTGAATATTGGAAGTATTAATACTTCTCCCATTTAATTTTCAATAACTCTTACTTTACAACAACAGTTTGAATAGCATGTGGTGCTATGCTTAATTCAACCTTCTCAGTACCATAATATACTTTGTAATCAATAGCCAAGTCACTTTGATTCATTACTACAGTAGCCAATGAACCATCCTCATTAAGAAAGGAAGTACTTAATAAATGACTTCTACTGCTTACGGTACTTACTCTTTTGGCATTTGGCTTTATAAATTTAGAAAAGTGCCCGATGTAATAGTAAGAAGGGGTATAAATTAGCTCTCCAGTATTGGTATCAGCATGGATAGGAGAAAAGCAAAAATTGCCGACATGATTGGGTCCGCCATTTTGATCTAGTAAAATGTTCCAGTCTGTCCAGCCAACAGTACCTTGATTAAAGTCATTGATCATCTGTCCTCCATAACGTTCCGCATTAGGCCAGAACTGATATTTAGCAGCATCAAATTTTTCAACACATCCCTCTGTAAATAGTATGTTTTTGGATGGAAATGATTCCTTAACATGTCCTAGGTTGTTTGACATAGGAGTTCCTCCTGCCCACGTCTCATACCAGTGATAGCCGATACCCCAAGCGTACTTGGCAGCTTCAGGATCACCAAATATTGTATTTGCTCTATTATTAATTAAATCTCTATTATGATCCCAGACAACAATTTTCTTATCTCCAAGCCCTTCTTTTTCCATGGTTGGACCTAGGTGATTTTTAAGAAAATCTCTTTCTTCTTCAGCAGTATAAATACAAGATTCCCATCGCTGTACCGCCATTGGCTCATTTTGAATGGTGATCCCCCAAATAGGCATCCCTTCTGCCTCATAAGCCTTCACGAATTTGGTATAGTATAGTGCCCAAGTTTCATAATATTCAGGGAGTAACTTGCCACCCTGGAGCATATCATTATTGTCTTTCATAAAAGCTGGTGGACTCCATGGGCTTGCATATAGCATTAGTTCTCCTCCAGCAGCGGCAGTAGCCTGCTTAATCATCGGAATTCGAAATTCCTTGTCATGGTCAATATTAAAAGTACTTAAGGCTTTGTCTTCATCTGATACATAAGTGTAACTTCCATTACTGAAATCACAACTATGGATAGTGGTACGAGCTAAAGAATAACCAATACCTTCTTCATTATCATAATAAGCACTTAATAATTCTTGTTGCTTGTCTTCCGGAAGTTTGGCAAATACTTCTGCAGACGCATCGGTAATAGCACCTCCAATTCCAAGAAAGCTTTGGAAGGTTTTCGAAGTATTGATAAATATAGAAACCTCATTCTCGAAAGGCTGACTCGATTTAGAAAATTCTGTAGCACCCATATTGGCAAGCCTAAGGTCACTATTGCTGGCAGTAGTATATAAGGTAGCAGTTTTTCCTTGAGTAGAAAATGCGGGCACTTTCTTAGCATTAGAAGTTACTTCTACTATTGGGTTTTCCGTAGGTTGGTTACAGCTGAAAATGATTAGGCAAAGTGTCATTAGCAGCAAACTAATGTTGGTTTTTGTGATTTTCATAAGGATATTTTGTAGGCGTGATTTATCATAAATTATAATTAATGAAAGTAGTGAATAATGAAATCAAAGCCAAGTTCTGGTAATTCGGTCATATGGTAGAGTAATAATTTAGTCCTTACTTTTCACTCTCATAAATAACTGATATTTAGTTGGTTAATATCTCAAATTGCCGTACATTACCTATCTTTTATACTCCTATCTAATTGAGACAAATAACCTTTTTACTAGCAACTATTCTTGTTGCTGCATCATGTCAAACTTCATTGCCTGATGAGGTGCAATTGGCCTATAATAATTTGCCTGAAAAAGTTGATTACAACTTTCATATCAAACCTATACTAGCTGATAAATGCTATAACTGTCATGGCCCGGATGCAGGTTCTCGAAAAGCCAATTTAAGATTAGATGATGAAAAACTAGCTTTTTCAGTGTTAGCCAGTGGTAATTCTGCCTTTACAAAAGGAAGTATAAAGAATAGTGAAGCTATACACCGTATGCTCAGTAGTGAACCAAGTGTTCAAATGCCTCCGCCAGATTCAAAGCTTACAGTCTCTGACGAGGAGATAGCATTAATTGCAAAATGGATAGATCAAGGTGCTGAATGGAAAACACATTGGGCTTATCAAAAAATAGATAAGTCAAAAGTACCGACTATTTCTTCTGATAAAACCTACAATGAAATTGATGCTTTTATTCAAGTAGAGTTAGGTAGAAAAGGTTTATCATCCAATGAAGAAGCTGATAGAGAAAGGCTTTTAAGAAGGGTAACAATGGATTTGACTGGACTGCCACCGACTATATCTGAGATGGATGCTTTCCTCGCTGATAATTCAGACAATGCTTATGAAAAGGTTGTGGATAGACTTTTATCAACTTCTGCTCATGCAGAAAGACTAGCCATGGACTGGTTGGATATTGCCAGATATTCTGATAGTCATGGGGTGTCATTTGATGGGGCGAGAAATATGTGGCCTTATCGCGACTGGGTGATCAAATCATTCAATTCTAACACGCCATTTGATCAATTTATAACTAAGCAAGTGGCTGGTGACTTACTTCCTGATGCTAAAAAAGATGACATTCTTGCCACCGCTTTTTACAGAATGAACCCCATGGAGGCTTCTCAAGGCTCCATTGAAGAAGAATACAGAGTTGAATATGTGGCAGAACGAACAGCCACTACAGGAACTGCCTTTTTGGGACTGACTGTCGGCTGCGCCCGTTGTCATGATCATAAATT
Source organism: uncultured Roseivirgaceae bacterium (assembly GCA_964351175.1). GTDB lineage: Bacteria > Bacteroidota > Bacteroidia > Cytophagales > Cyclobacteriaceae > Fulvivirga. Next base: position 8,644 of record CAYGNU010000044.1, read on the forward strand.
TGATGCTATCAGCCATAAAGAGTTTTATCAGCTTTCGGCATTTTTTAATAATGTGGCAGAACTTGGTTTGGGACCATCTGATTTAAATAGGCCACCAACACTTATCTTATTAGACGATAAACAGCAAAAAGTACTTGACTCACTAGACCACCTCATATTCTCGTCTTCTGATTTAGTTTTAAAAAGCAAAAGTGAAGCCCAAAGTATAGCAACTTTTGTCAGCAATATTAACAATGCTTCCAATTCAGGACTTGTGGGTTATTACCCTTTTGATGAACTCAAAAAAATTAAGAGAAAAGAGAAAATCCATTTTCTTGTAAAAGAAGATATGGCTAAAGCGAAACTTGAAGAAAAGAAAGCCGCTGCTAACAAACCAAAAAAAGAAGAAACTAAAAAGAAGAAGAAAAAGGAAGAAGTTGTTTGGGAGGAGATACAAGTAATAGGCAATATTAAAGGGGCAGAAGCCACATTGGGCGTAACCGTTGAAGTTGATGCTTTTAAAGGCAATAGTTTTTCATTTGATGATGACTATGATTATGTCAGTTTAACTTCTTTGCCAATATTTGATTTTTACGATGATTTCAGTGCTAGTCTTTACATCAAACCTAAAGCTCATATATTAAGCAAAACGAAAACACTCATCACAAATAGCCATTCATATTGGGAATTCTACAGAGGATGGGAATTTGCTCTTGATTCTCTTAACCGTCTCACATTTAGATTAATCCATCGTTTACCTGACAATTATTTAGAGGTGAGGACTGAGACTTCTGTCGCTTTAGATGAATGGTCACAAGTAGCCTTTACTTATGCAGGTATGGGAAAAGGTGATGACGTTATAATTTATATTAATGGAGAAGCACAGAGAGCCAAAGTACTTACTGATAAATTAACAAGAACAATCAAACCATTTCAAGGCTACTATTCGAAGCTAGACAGCTTACCGGTCAGGTTGGGGAAAAGTTATCGTGAGTGGACAGGGGATATTGGAATATTTGTAGGAAATATGGATGAGGTGAAGGTTTTTGATCGATCGCTTTCAAAAGTAGAAATAGCAAGACTTGCAAATATTGAAGAGACCCCTGTAATGTTTGCCGATCACAAAATGCAAATGAATCCGACATTCAGGAATGAGAAGAGTAAAATTCAAGCACTTCTTGAAAAAAAATCAAAACTGTTGGAGGCTGGTGAAGAAGTAATGGTGATGGGTGATGCTGAGACTAAAAGACAAACCCATATTCTAGGCCGCGGATTATATAATGAATATTTAGAACCTGTAGAGTGCGGGACACCAGAAAGTGTTCTTCCCTATCCAGATGATTATCCAAAAAATAGATTGGGCTTAGCTAAATGGCTCACTAATAAAGACAATCCACTTACAGCCAGGGTTACCATCAATCGATATTGGCAGATGATTTATGGTGTTGGAATTGTTAAAACAACCGAAGATTTTGGCATACAGGGTGATTTACCTTCACATCCAGAATTATTGGATTGGTTGGCTGCTGAATTTATTGACAGTGGTTGGGATTTACAGCATATGCTGAAACTTATGGTAATGTCACATACCTACAGACAATCCTCTCAAATTGATAAGGATGCCTATGAGCTTGATCCCGAAAATAGATACTATTCTAGAAGTAATAGTTACAGACTTCCTGCCGAAATGATTAGAGACAATGCACTGGCGGTAAGTGGCTTGCTACATGAAGAAATCGGAGGAAAAAGTGTTAAACCATATCAACCTGATGGATTGTGGACAGATTTGGTTTTTAGTTATAAACTAAGAGAATACGAACAAGACTCTTCTGACAATCTGTATAGAAGGAGTATGTATACATTTTCAAGAAGGTTTTCTCCACCGCCTTTTATGACAAATTTCGATGCCCCTAATAGAGAAATATGCATTACCAGAAGACTAAATACCAACACGCCACTGCAAGCATTGAACTTGTTAAATGATCCTCAATTTGTAGAAGCAAGTAGGTGTTTATCCGAAAGGGCACAAAAAGAATATGATACCATAGAGGATCAGATCTCTTATAGTTTTAGACTTTCTACAGGTGTAAGACCATCAGATGCCTTACTCATGGCGATGAAAGAACAATATTCAAGTGCTTATAGGCATTTTCAAGAAAATCCTAATCTGGCAGATTCACTTTTAGCCGTTGGAGAAATGCCTTTCGACAAAGAGTTGGATAAAAACAAAACCGCAGCATTAGCTATGGTGGCCAACACCATATTTAATTTTGACGAGACCTATATGAAACGATAGTTATGTGCAATAATCACAAAAAGTTTACATCACGAAGAGAATTCCTTACTAAAACTTCACTAGGTCTTGGTGCCGCTTCTTTAGCATCCCTGATGAACCCAACCTCATTGTTTGGGATGAATTTTGGGTCTTCGGTCGGAACGCAGATTGTACCTCGTGCTAAGAGAATCATCTACTTGTATATGGCGGGAGCGCCATCCCAACTAGATCTTTTTGACTATAAGTCACAACTTGTGAAAATGGATGGTGAAAATCTTCCAAAGAGTGTTTTAGGGGATCGGGTAACAGGCACCGTTGCAACGCAAGCGTCATTACCGATTGTTGGTACTAGATGGAATTTTAAGCAACATGGAAATAGTGGTATGTGGATGAGTGACTTAATGCCACATATGTCTCAAGTGACTGACGAACTTTGTATGGTTAATTCTATGTACACCGAGTCTGTGCAGCATGAACCAGCACAAATGTTCACCAATACAGGTTCAGAACTGCCTGGTAGACCATCATTTGGATCTTGGATAAGTTATGGGCTGGGTTCTGATAATGAGAACCTTCCTGCCTTTATCGTACTAAAGACCGATGGACTAGAAGGCGCTTTTTCAGGATTGATGTCTAGTGCGTTTTTACCTGCAGAACATCAAGGTGTAAGATTTAGAGGAGGAAAGGATCCTGTATTATACCTAAATAATCCCGCTGGCGTTACTCGTGAAATGCGCAGAGAACAACTAGATTATTTGCAAACAATGCAATCACAAGCGCATGGATTTTGGGATGACCCAAGCATAAAGGCCAAAATGTCACAATATGAAATGGCCTTTAGAATGCAGACGTCTGTTCCGGAAGCAGTTTCTACTGATGGGGAACCTGACTATATCTATGAACAATATGGGCCAGATAGTAAAAAACCAGGAACTTTTGCTTCTAATTGTATACTTGCACGAAGATTAGCTGAAAGAGGAGTCAAATTTATACAGGTATATCATGGAGGGTGGGATCATCATGATGGATTGCCTAAAAAAATTGCAGAAAGGACAAAGGAAACTGACCAGCCTGGTGCTGCACTAATAATGGACCTTAAACAACGAGGTCTTTTAGAAGATACATTGGTTATTTGGGGTGGGGAATTTGGTAGAACGGGATTCTCTCAAGGACAAGCGACTAAAGAAACTTTTGGTCGAGATCATCATCCGGATGCTTATACAATGCTACTGGCTGGTGCTGGTGTTAAGAAAGGAATTACTTACGGTAAAACAGATGATTTTGGATATCACGTAACAGAAAATCCAGTGCATGTGCATGATATGAATGCTACTTTAATGCATATCATGGGTATAGATCATGAACAACTCACCTATAAATATAAAGGCAGGCGTTTCAGGCTCACAGATGTTCATGGTAAGGTGATGAAAGATATACTTAGTTAACTTATTCCTTTATTTTCCTCTTCACAGTATTGCCAGCCGCATCGGTGGCAATAATTATGGCAGTTTCTAATTGGTCTTCTGAGATACTAGAAGACCATAAATACTCTCCATACCACATCATGGTAGCAATAATATTTGAACCAGAATTAACGATAGCTACCTCCTTCCAGTCACCTTTTACTGAAGGACTTTTTCGATCATGAATTCTGGCCTTAACTAATATTTTATTCCTGGCGCTATCATAATCGTATTTTATATGTGTTATTTCAGGTGGTGCAGTATCTGCATTAACATTTGTTCCTATATAGACTCTTTCTTCAATACCCTCTTCTCCTTCACCCTGCCCCATGATAATATCAGGCTTGTTATCCTTGTTGATATCAGCAATAACAATTGACAGTGTTAGCGGGGTTTCAGGACCTGATAAGATGGGTTGTTTTAAGGTAAAATGTCCATTGCCATCATTGATAGACAATCTTTCTAAGCCCGTGAGCGAACTAGTAATAAAATCTGTATCACCGTCAGAATCAAAATCTAGAAACACATTGTTATTATCATCTTCACCAACATTATGGATATCAGGATATAGTGAATGTGTATTATCAATAAATCGCTTTGCGCTATCATTTATGAAAACATGTTCGCGCCTTGACCAGGAAGATCCATTGACAATTTCTCCATCATTAATGGTAATTAAATCGAGGAAACCATCCTTGTTAATATCCATGATTTCGAAATCATAGTTATTAGTGTATGCCGGAAGTAGTCTTTTATATTCAAAATTTCCTGAGCCATCATTAACATAAATTTTACTTGTTCCACAGCGCTTACACGAGACCAAAAGGTCTAAATCAAAATCATTATCAAAATCAAAGAATTCAATATCCCAAGAAAACTCTATCAACAAGTTGGGCATAACGCTTTCCGTAGCATCAGAAAAATGCCCTTTGCCATCATTGAGCCATAACATTACTTTACCTCCTTCATTGAGCATAGCATCACCTGCGCCCCAGTCTACCAAACCAATATCTAAGAAGCCATCGCCATTGGCATCGCCAACCTCAATATCTCCAATACTGGCTAATAGTTTCGGAAAGTGAGGCTGAGTTGCACGCGGAAAATCGCGATTTCCAAGACCAATAAACAATTCACTTTGCGTTTGAAATGTGTTCCCGATAATAATGTCTGGAATATCATCATTATTAATATCAACGGCCTTAACTACCCTACTATAGAACGCTAAGCCTTTAAATATGGCAGTATCTTCTAAGAACATTTGGCCGGCACCTTGATTGATAAATACACGACATGGTTCAGCATTACCGGGGGTTGAGTAATTGCCACCATTTGCGAATAATAAATCTGGAAGGTTATCACCATTAATGTCTGCAACTTCTACTCTATTAGTCCATTCTGCAGTAACTGGAAGATAGGTTGTTGTTTGATCTTCCCATAAAAAAACAGGCTCTTCAGTCTTTATTTCTGATGGGGAAGTACAACCTAAAATTAGAAACTGAGCAGTAAAAATTACAGCAGTTAATACGCCCAATTTTTTTATAGATATCATGTAAACAAGATAGGTCGGTAAATTGGCTATTGCAATTAATTGTACTACATTGTATCTCATATTAATGAGCGCAATTTTACTTCAATCGAACGTCAATTTATTTATTGGCAGATTCCATCCTCTTATCGTCCATTTGCCTATTGGCTTTTTATTACTGGCAATAATTTTTTATGCCTTATCATTTTCAGAAAGATTCAATAACTTAAAAAGTAGCATTGTTTACATTCTCTTTTTTGGCACATTCACTGCAATACTCAGTGTAATAGTAGGCCTACTACTGGCGTCAGAAGGTGGTTATAACGAGCAACTCTTAAATTGGCATAAATGGTTAGCCATTGCTTTGGTTATTATTTCCTCTTCACTTTGGGCCTGGTTTATCTGGGGTAATAAAAACAAAACAATTACCATTTGCCTGATGGCCACTGTATTGTTGCTTATAACTTTGACCGGTCACTTAGGGGGCACATTAACCCATGGTGAACGTTATATGTTTGAGTACGCACCAGACTTTGTTAGAGATCAGTTTTTAACTAATAATGGTATTGTATTAGAAGAGCTGCCTGCAGATTCAGATTCAATAATGCTTTATAATGATCTTATTTTTCCTGTTTTGGATCAGAAATGTGTGTCATGTCACAATAATGATAATAAAAGTGGGGGCCTCAACTTAAGCCATTTGGATTCTTTACTCAAAGGGGGAGATAATGGCGATGTGGTAGTTTCTGGTAATTCATTTAAAAGTGAGTTGTATAAACGTGTAACTATGGATCCTAATGACAGGAAG
>CAYGNU010000045.1:0-1593 GCA_964351175.1 uncultured Roseivirgaceae bacterium
TTTGTACCCTGTTTGAGTACTTGAGACCGGTTATTTTCGGGGTTGTAGTTTGCTACTGCCTGATTAGCCAATTGCTCTGGCACCTCAAAAAATTTTGCTGCACAAAGGGCAACAGCGATATTCTCAAAGTTGTACTTGCCTATTAAATGTGTTAATACATTATCCCCATTTTCTGCAATGAAATTGATATTTGGATTGGCTTCTACAAACTCGGCTTCATAATAATCTCCTTTATTGGGGTAAAAAAGAGGATTCTTAAATCGCTTTGCCATGTTAGACAGGGTTTCATTGTTAGAATTTATCCAGACCACCCCATCATTTTGTATCAAATAATGATAAAGTTCACTTTTGCCTCTTATTACTCCTTCAATTCCACCAAAACCTTCGAGATGTGCTTTGCCAATATTGGTAATTAACCCATGGGTAGGATTAACTATGTCACTGAGGAACGCAATTTCACCAACATGATTAGCACCCATTTCAATTATCGCTAATTCATGCTCCGGTCTGATGGATAATATTGATAGAGGAACACCAATGTGATTGTTCAAATTTCCTTTAGTAGCCAACACATTATACTTTGCAGATAGCGCAACAGTTAATAGCTCTTTGGTGGTGGTTTTTCCATTAGACCCTGTTAATCCAATCACTGGAATGTTAAGTGATTTTCTATGCCTTTTTGCCAAGTCTTGAAGAGCTTTTAAAGCATCGTCAAAAAGTATGTACTGATCATTGATGGCGTATTCTTCCTCATCAATAACACATAAGCTTGCGCCTTTTTCTAAGGCTTCTTTAGCAAAGCTATTGGCATTAAAATTGGGTCCTTTGAGCGCAAAGAAAATACATCCCTTGGTTATTTTACGAGTGTCGGTACAAATGACAGGGTATTGTAAATAATGTCGGTAAAGCTTTTCAATCATAGGGATACAATTATGCCTAAAGTTATGTTAAATTTTTAATTTAGAAGTTGCGAACTTCAATCAGGACCAATTCGTTAAGCTTATATCAATTTCAAAACATGAGATCATTTTTTTGTGTCCTGTTATTTTTCTTAGTTCAATCCGCACTAAGCCAAACGTATATTATTGACCAATCTATTCCTGTTAAGGTTGGTGGGGAGTATTTGCCAAATCCATGGAGTGGAGGTCTGAATTCTGGTCAGTATAATACCATTGACATTAACTTTGATGGAGCAGATGACCTCGTTGTATTCGACAGAACTTCATCGAAAATCAATGTCTTTATCAACGAAAATAATCAGTACAAATATCGTCCTGAATTTGCTACCCATTTCCCTTCTGGGATAAGAAATTGGATGCTTCTTAGGGATTACGATTGTGATGGGCGTAAAGATATATTTACAAGTGACCCTTTAGGTATTCGTGTTTATGTTAATGAAAGCAGTGCTGAAAAAGTGAAATGGAGATTATTTAATTCTAGGGCACCACAGCCTTCACCTTTGTTGACAAAGGGATTTTCTGATTCTTTTATTAATATTCAAATGAATAGCTCTGATATTCCTTCCATTGATGATGTTGATGAAGATGGGGATTTGGATATTTTACTTTTCAGATTCTCTTCTGTGTCAACGGT
>CAYGNU010000045.1:1603-14655 GCA_964351175.1 uncultured Roseivirgaceae bacterium
TAAAAATTTGTGTGTTGAAAGGACAGCTAGCTGTGATTCTCTGCTGTTTGAACGTGTATCTCAAAGTTGGGGTGATTTTCAGGAATGCAACTGCAGGAGTTTTGCATTTAATGGTGAGGATTGTAACAGTGGAGGTCGAACGGAACACCAATCAGGTAAGTCATTACTAACCATAGATCTTGATGGTGATGGTGATCATGATGCTTTAGTTGGAGAGGAGGATTGTGGATTTATTCATAATCTTCGCAACGATGGAACAAAAGAAGAGGCAGATATAAATACCTTCTCGATCGATTTCCCAAGTGCTGAAGAGGGTATTGCTATGAATATTTTCCCAGCTACATATTATGAAGATGTTGATTTTGACGGAGTTAAAGATTTGATAGTTGCACCAAATGTTGCCACTAATGTAGGCTATGGTGTCGATTTTAGTAGATCAAGTTGGTTCTTTAAAAATATTGGGACGAATAATTCACCCTCATTTTCAAGAGTTCAATTTGATTTCCTTCAAGAGGGTATGCTTGAATTTGGCGAAAATGCCGTGCCTGCATTCCATGACTATGATAATGATGGAGACCTTGACATGTTTATTGGGAGCACTCTGGATAAGAGTGGTAGGTTTACTTCTACCATCAGCTACTTTAAAAATACTGGCACACAAAACCTGCCGGAGTTTGCCTTAGAACAGGAAGATTTCTTAGGGTTTTCTAATATTGGTGCTATCGGGCTTAAACCAAAGTTCTTAGATATTAATAAAGACGGCCTGATGGATTTAGTTTTTAGCGCAACTCAAACGGCAACATTTTCGACTAGCATATTTTACCTTCTCGGGAAGAATAGTTCAACTAAGTTTGATACTCAAATTACGCGATTGTTTGAAATTATAGGAACAGAAGAAAACTTCGAGATATATGATATTAACAATGATGGTGAGCTTGATATACTTCTTGGCAAGTCTAATGGAAGGGTTGAATATTATAAGAATTTGGGCAGTTTGGATGCACCAAATTTTGTACTTGAAGATCAGTCATTTTATGATCTTGATTTTAGCCCATTTCGTCAAAGTGCATCAATAGAAATTGTTGATTTTGATGTAGACGGAACCGCTGATATGTTGATAGGGGATGCGCGAGGAAACATGACTTTATACAATGATTTTCTTTCAAATATTGAAAATCCACTTGAAGGGGAGACAGAGTTTATAATTCTTAATGATAGTTTAACCACTTTTAATTTTGGTAGTAGAGTCGCGCCAGTTGCAGTCAATCTTTTTGATGAAAGCAAACCAGGCATTGCTATAGGAACAGGACAAGGCGGCATCTCTATTTTGAGAAATCAGACAGCAACCTCTAACCCGGGCAATGGTGTTATTGGACTTTATCCCAACCCCGTGAAGCCAAATCAAATCTTAACAGTAAGGTCTAAAAAATCCTACATGGTTAATATTGTAACTACTACAGGACAAGTGGTGATAAAGGATATTCAACTTACTGCTAATGAAGATGTCTCCATCAACATTTCTGGATTGAAAGAAGGACTTTATATTATGTCACCTGTTGGTGGTTTTAAATCTGATGCAGTTCGTTTTATTGTTTCTAAATAATGAATCTGATCCTTCATATCAGGATTTGCCAAGACTCATTTAATTTCGGACAGTCAATTAGTGTTTCTAGGGCCGAATACATAGACGTTGATAATTTTTCCGAGGGTCCTATGATAGCAACAATTAATAGAGCAATTGATGAATCTGAAAGACTATTTGTTTTTGCTCAAATAGATGGAGAATATTCAATAGGGCAGTTGATGAAAGTATTTCAAAAATTGATGAAATATAAAGATGGCTGTAAAGTGTTTCATTTAGGAAGTCATCAGAAACTAAATAAGCTACTGAAGCTACTAAAAAGTAATGAAATTGAGCTTGAAAGAATTAAAATTGAAGCCGAGTCCTATTTTATTTAATCTCGAACTGATCTGCATCTAACTGAGCTGGAAACTTCGCCCTGAATTGATCTAAATCTTGCCTTGAAAGGGTGACCGTAGATATGCACTCATTTTCTGAAAAGAAGACAGTTTCTCCTTTTGGGCTATAAATAGCCGAGTGGCCATTATATTCAATGTCATTATCATCTTTACCTACTCTATTGAGTCCTAAACTGAAGCTAACATTTTCAATGGCTCGCGATTTTAAAAGAATATCCCACGCATTTACTCTCGCAGCAGGCCAGTTGGCAACGAAAAGCAGCAGGTCGTACTCTAATTGATTATTTTTAAAAATATTTCTGCTCCAAACTGGAAACCTCAAATCATAGCAAACTAATGGGCAAATTTTCCAACCTTTCAATTCCTTCACTATCTTTTTCCCCCCACCTTTGAAATGATCATGTTCGTTGGCCATTCGAAATAAATGCCTTTTGTCATAGGTATCCCACTGGCCATCTGGTTGCATCCAGATGAGGCGGTTAAAAAAATTATTACCTTCTTTTATAACTACACTTCCTGTCACCACTGCTTTGGTTTGCTCAGCCATTTGTTTCATCCATTTAAAGGTTGTGAAATTCATGGGTTCAGCTACAGCTTCTGCATTCATAGTAAAGCCTGTATTGAACATTTCTGGTAGAATAATAAGGTCGGTATGTCCATCTATCTCCCAAATTTTTTCTTCAAACATGGCAAGGTTAGCACCTGTATTTTGCCAATGAATATCTGATTGTATAAGGGTGACTTTTAGATCCTGCATAATATATTAGCAGCTTTCTCTAGTGTTTCCTCATTTTTAGCAAAGCAGAACCTCAAAAGCTTATTATCATCTTTGTTTTGATAAAATACGGAAATGGGAATGGAGGCCAATTTATTCTCTTTTGTAAGTTTAATTGCCATACTCATATCATCTAAGTCGGAGATATTCTTATAGGACAACACCTGAAAATAAGTGCCATGGCTAGGGATTATTTCAAATCTAGATCCAGCCAGGCAGTCAACGAAAAACTTCCTTTTAGTATTATACATTTCTGCGATGTGCAGATAATGCTCAGGAGTTTTTAGATAATCAGCTAAGGCATACTGCATGGGTGTATTCACGCTGAAAACGAGGAACTGATGCACATTTCTAATCTCTTTGGTAATTTCTTCAGGCGCTACTAAATAACCTATCTTCCAACCAGTTGCATGAAATGTTTTGCCAAAAGAAGAAACGACAATACTTTTCTCTCTTAAAGCCGTGTATTTTAGGACACTCTGGTGCTCTTGACCAAAAATAATATGCTCGTAAACCTCATCGCTCAAAAGAAGCAAGTCATTCTTGATTATAATTTCACTAAGTGTTTTTAAATCATTCTCTGATAATACTGCACCACTTGGGTTGTGTGGTGAATTGATAATTATCAACTTAGTTTTCTCACTAATGTTATTTTCAACCTCTGCCCAGTTTATAGAAAAATCAGGCTGGGTTAGTGGAATATGGACAGGCTTTCCACCACTCAATCGAATTGCTGGCGCATAACAGTCATAGGCAGGGTCGAATAGGATTACTTCATCGCCTTGGCTAATTAAAGTTGTTATTATGGCATAGATGGCCTCCGTAGCACCTGCAGTTATTGTAACCTCTTTATCGGGATCAACCTTTGCTTGATAACAGTTTTCTATAAGGCTAACTATTTGCACTCTTAAAGCGGGCACACCAGGCATTGGAGCATATTGATTCTGCCCCTGCTTCATGTGCCTGTTAACTAGCTCTATGAGTCTAGGTGATATTCTAAAATCAGGAAAACCTTGTGATAAATTTAAGGCATTGTGATCGGCTGCCATCTGTGACATGACAGAGAATATAGTAGTGCCTACATCTGGTAATTTGGATTGAAAGTTCATTCCTTATTTTTTCACTGGAATAGCCACACGGTATTCTACCTTCATTTTCCCTTTGGTAATATTGGTTAGTTTTCCCTTAAGCATTCTTTTTTTCAAAGGAGTAAGGTAGTCCGTAAATAAAACACCTTCTATATGATCATATTCATGTTGAATAATACGGGCCTTCATGCCGTCATATTCTTCCTCGTGATACTGCCAATTTTCATCGTAATATTTTATTTTGAGGCTTTCTGGACGCTCAACATCTTCTCTTATGTTAGGTATACTTAGGCACCCCTCCTCAAAGGCCCACTCTTCGCCAAATTCTTCAACAATCACTGGGTTAACAAAAACCTTAACGAAATCATTTGTTTCTTCATCTTCGAGAGGCCTGCCATCTACAACAAATAAGCGTATGCTTTTTCCAATTTGTGGAGCTGCTAAACCAATACCGTGTGCTCCTTTCATGGTTTCAAACATATCTTCTACTAACTGAGAAAGGTCAGTGCCTTTTTCAATATCAGCTGCCTTCTTCTTAAGTACTGGGTCTCCGTAAACTACGATGGGATAAATCATCGGGTATTTTTTAATTGATTAGGATGCAAAAGTAACTAATTTTCAATAAGAAGAAGTCGACTGTAAATAGGATTGCAGGATAATGGCAGCACTTACTTTATCTACTGTTTCTTTATTCTGACGATCTTTCTTTTTTAGTCCACCATCTATCATAGTTTGAAAAGCCATTTTACTTGTAAATCGTTCGTCAACAGTTATAATTTTAAGATTAGGGAAAGTTTCGGTTAATTTCGAAATAAACTTTCTTACACCCTCCGTTGAATGAGTGTCTTGATTCTGTAGGTTTTTGGGCATGCCTACGATCAGTTTTTCAACTTCTTCTTTTTGAAAGTACGTTTTTAAGTAAGGTATAATTTCTTTATTAGGAACGGTCTCAAGCGGGGAGGCTATTATTTGTAAAGGATCAGTAACGGCCAACCCAATCCTTTTAGTGCCAAAGTCAATGGCTAAGATTCTACCCACTTAGTTATATTGGATTTTCTGTTTGAAAGATTCATTGACGGCCCTTTCTAAAGCCAGTGCCTTTGGAAATAATATTTCATTCTCCACTTTGGCGTGGGTTTTCAACTCTCGCTCAAGTGCCTGAAGTTCAGCATATACCACTCTTAGATGGAGAGGGGTTTCTTTATTCAATTGATATTGTTTGGTTATTTGCCTAATGCCCATCATTTCATCATCATGTTCCTGATGCTCTGTAGCTTATGACGAAAGGCTGTGGTTTTCCATTTCAAAATACATCTTCGAAATGTTACCTCTTCCTTTCATAAAATGATAAAGATTCAACAAATAGGAGAATAATGTATCTTCTTCTTCATAAATGTGATGAATGAAATCTTCAACAAACAGGGGAAAAACAAATTTTAAGTCCTTAACTATAGCAGCATTATCAGTACTTTGGCTGTCTAAACATTCTATTAGTTTACTGATATAAGGCAATTTTTGCTTTATGAAAATGAAATGTGCGTGCTTTAGATATTCAATAACCAGATCAATAGGAAACTCATGCAGCGCTACATCTTCCTCACAATAGGTAGAAGATTCCAGATTTTTTACTACTGATTCCAATTTCAAACCTTTAGCTGCGCATGCTTGCTCTAATGTAAGCTCAGAATAATTGTAGAATTCTATGCCAAAATAAAACAGGACAGAGGCGTGAATGTAGTTGCAATCAACTATATCTATAATCCGTTTTTTGTCTAGCGCGCTCATGATGAATATTATTTTAAATTTACAAAATCTCTATTAATAAAAGAGCTATTGAAGTACATAGTAATTATTTTAACAAAAATTTTGACTCTTCGTTATAGAGTTAATATTATCTAGATTTGATCAAATCAGGTCGTTTGATTTTTAACAGTAACCGGAACAAGACGTGAGTGAATACGAAAACACAAAATATCAAATAAGACTTCCTTTAATTCTAGCAATAGGTTTAGCAGGAGGAATTTTCATTGGAGCTACTTTTAGTGAGTCATCTCCAGTACAAAATGATCTCAGTAAAGACATCCAAAAGTTTAAAGAGGTACTTACGCTTATTGATAGAAACTATGTAGATGAAGTAAATACAAGTGATTTAGTAGAGGATGCTATTTCACACATGCTAAATAAACTTGATCCTCATAGTTATTATATCTCAGCAAAAGATAAAGTAGCTGCAAATGAAGATTTGCAGGGTAATTTTGAAGGCATAGGTATAGAGTTTAATATTTTTAAAGACACTATTGTTGTAGTTACACCTCTAAGTGGCGGGCCCAGCGAATCTTTGGGTATTATTTCTGGGGATCAAATAATAGCCATTGATGATAAGGTTGTAGCAGGTGTTGGTTTTACCAATAGAGATGTGCAAAAACACTTAAAGGGCCCTAAAGGAAGCGAAGTAAAGGTTACCATAAAAAGGAAGAATAAGAAGACGCCTATTGATTTTGAGATTATAAGAGATAAAATCCCTCAATATTCTGTTGATGCTAGTTATATGATTGATGGAGAGAAGGGTTACATTAAAATCAGCCGTTTTGCTGCCACTACATATGAAGAATTCAGAGCGGCAATGATAAAACTGAAAGGAGAAGGCATGACTAAGCTTATTCTTGACCTGCAAGGAAATGGCGGAGGTTATATGAATCATGCGATCAATATAGCCGATGAATTTATATCTGGTGACAAAAAGATAGTGTACACGCTAGGCAAAGAAGCACGATTTAATTCTCAAGCTAATGGTCAACGGAAAGGTCTTTTTGAAGAAGGAGAGTTAATAGTATTGGTTAATGAGGGCAGTGCTTCAGCTTCTGAGATCGTAACAGGTGCTTTACAGGATAATGATAGAGCGTTGGTGGTTGGCAGAAGGTCTTTTGGCAAAGGCCTTGTGCAGGCACCGATGGATTTGGCGGATGGTTCTGAAATGCGATTGACCATTTCAAGATATTATACGCCAAGTGGAAGATCAATCCAGAAGCCTTATGATGATTTAGAAGATTACTCGGGAGATTTGATTGCCAGATATAAACATGGTGAGTTTTTTAGTTCAGACAGTATCAAATTTAATGATTCTTTAAAGTATGAAACACTAAGTGGCAGGGCCGTTTATGGAGGAGGAGGTATTATGCCGGACTACTTTGTACCCTTAGATACGTCTTCAAATTCCACTTATTTGAACAAACTTTTCATCAGTAATTCTATTCAAGAGTTTACTTTCAAATACGTAAATGAAAATAAGCAAATGCTTGAAGAGATGGACTATAAAGATTATTTCAACAATTTCCAGGTGAGTCAGAAGATGAGAAATGAGTTAGCTTCAATTGGTAAGGCCAATGGAGTAAAGCCGGATATGGAGGATATGCAGAAAAACAAGGCCTTATTTGATTTGCATATGAGAGCACAAATTGCAAGACAGATTTGGAACAATGAAGGCTTTTATCCTATATTCAATCAAACGAATGAAGTTCTTCAGCAAGCGGTGAAATTGTTCGATAAAGCTGAGAAACTAGATAGATCAAAATTGTAATATGTATTATCATAAGCTAGGCAAAATACCACCCAAAAGACACATCCAATTCCGTCAAGAAGATGATAGTCTTTACAAGGAGGAATTGGTAAGCTCCAAAGGCTTCTCAGGCATCTATTCCAATTTATACCACATATATGAACCTACAAAAATAAAATCGGTAGGTAAAGTGACTCCATTTGGGAGTAAAATCATGACTGATTATGGCCTGAAGCAGACGCATCTTAATACTTCCAAAATTGGAATTACTGGAGATGATTATCTAAGTGGCAGAAAGGTTCTTCTAAAAAACAGTGATGTTTCTATTGCCTTATCCATTCCAAAGGATAGGTCCATGGATTATTATTATAAAAATGCAGAGGGCGATGAGGTAATTTATATCCATGATGGAAGTGGTGAGTTACATTCTCAGTTTGGAAAAATTGAAGTAAAAAAGGGCGATTATGTTGTCATACCCCGCACTGTAATTTATAAGTTTAAGTGGAATGATGGGCCTTTAAAATTATTAGTAGTGGAATCTGCAAGTCCTATAGAAACTCCTAGAAGATATAGGAATGAACTAGGACAGTTGGAAGAGCATTCACCATTTTGTGAGCGTGACATCAGACCACCATCAGATATTATCACAGAAGACAAAGAGGGAGATTACTTATTAAAGATCAAAAAACATGATCAACTGCATGAGTATCATTATACCCATAGCCCGTTTGACCTTGTAGGTTGGGACGGATTTTTATGGCCTTACGCCTTTTCAATTCATGATTTTGAACCCATAACCGGCAGGATTCATCAACCACCTCCCGCACATCAGACTTTTCAGGCTGGAGGTTTTGTAATATGTTCATTTGTCCCAAGACTTTTTGACTATCACCCATTGGCTATACCAGCCCCTTACAATCACTCTAATATTGATTCTGATGAAGTATTGTATTATGCCGAGGGTGAGTTTATGAGTAGAAAGGGGATCGATAGAGGTTCCTTTACGCTACACCCTGGAGGCTTGCCTCATGGGCCACACCCTGGTACTGTTGAGAAGAGTATTGGAGCAAAAGAAACCCACGAATATGCTGTTATGGTAGATACCTTTAAGCCTCTTTTCTTAACAGAAGATGCCATGGAATTCGTGGATAAAAATTATCCTATGAGCTGGACGGAGTAATAATAATTGGTCCACTTTGTTTTTCAAAAAGTGAACCAATTCTCAAATTATTATTTTTTTAATAAATCCCGTATTTCCATTAGAAGTTTCTCTTCATTTCCAGGTTCTGGTGGTGCGGCTGGGGCTTCCTCCTCCTTTTTCTTTGAGGCATTTACCCCCTTGATTACCATAAAAATTGCAAAGGCGACTATTAGAAAATCAACAATGGTTTGAATAAACTTACCATAATTTAACGTCACTGTTTCTTCAGGGGTAGTCCCCTCTTTTAAGACAAGCATTAAGGAAGTGAAGTCTACTCCTCCTAGAAACAGACCAATGGGAGGCATTATTATATCCGCAACAAAAGAGCCTACTATTTTGCCAAAAGCAGCTCCAATTATTACTGCAACGGCCAGGTCTAATACGTTACCTCGCATTGCAAACTTTTTAAATTCTTTGAGCATAAATATTGTTTTTACAGGTTAAAAGTTGTCATAAAGTAACTTATATTTTAATAAATAACTAGAAGTATTTTGCGCGCTAACTGAAAATTTGTAATGTAAACCAATATTTCAATTTCCACATAATTTTATTATTTGAGTAACGAATGAACTGATCATGCGACAACAAATTATCTCCACTAATCAGCTGAAACTATTTCAAGTTGTATGCCTTATACCTTGGCTAATCATCCTAGGGTTTTTCGCTTTTATGGCAGTCACAGATTTTAAAATTTATTTTATCAGTCAAATCGCAGTTTATGCCTACCTTTTTTATCTTCTGTATTTTCAGAGAATCTTAAGACTAAAATCCATAGGGTTTGATAGTGATAACTTCTATATAATCGAAAAGGGACAAGAGATTATAATTCCTTTCATCGAGGTGAAAGAAATTAAGCTAAGAAGTTTAATTGGAACTCACAGTATCAATTTATATAGAGATAATGGTTTTGGTAAAGAGTTGTATTTCAAATCTTCGTTGTGGTATCCTCTTAATTTCAAGAAGGTAGATGAGGTGGTTTACCAATTAAAATCAAAAATTGAAGAAACGAAAAGAAACTATCGCCCTGATAATATTAATTCTCTTGGCAGTTAAATGACAAACTGAAAGTTCTCATTAATTGGTAATTGCCATTTGTTCATTGATATTTGAAAGATGAATGAAATGGTATGGCTTATTACTGGTATTGTAGTTGGAGGATCGGCAGCGTGGTTCATTGCTAAATTTAAGTTTTCAGGCAATAATGGTTCTGATTCTGAGCTAAAGATGGAGCGTGAAAGAATAGAAGATCTAAAGGCTCAAAATGTCGAGTTTAAAAGGGAGTTGGAAACGGAACGTACCAAAGTTATCGAACTTAATAACAGTCTTGCTTCAACTGAAGCAGATTACAGAAATCTTCAGGAGCGCTTAGTAGAGCAGAAGCAAGAATTAAAAGGACTTCAAGAGCAATTTGCCATTCAGTTTAAGAACTTGGCGAATGAAATTTTCGAAGAGAAAACCAAAAAGTTTACCGATCAGAATAAAACCAATCTATCAGAAATACTAAATCCACTAAGGGAAAAAATAGGGGAGTTTGAGAAAAAGGTAGAACTAAGCAGCAAAGAGAATTTGCAATATAGTACTGCATTAAAGGAACAGCTTAATGGACTGAAAGAGCTGAATCAGCAGATGACCAAAGAAGCTGAGAACTTAACGAAAGCCTTAAAAGGCGATAGTAAGGCCCAAGGAAACTGGGGTGAAATGCAGATAGAGCTAATCCTCGAAAAGGCTGGATTGCAGAAAGATATTCATTATTTCAAAGAGAAGAATTTTAAGACAGAAGATCAGCAAAATCAACGGCCTGATTATATTATTTTACTTCCAGATGACAAGGCTATAGTGTTAGATTCGAAGGTTTCTTTAACCGCTTATGCCAATTATTTTGATTCCGAAGATGATCGCCAGCCTGGATTTTTAAAACAGCATCTTGATAGTGTTAATGGCCATATTAAGATGTTGAGCGATAAGAAGTACCAGAACATTCATGATATTAATCAACCAGATTATGTAATGATGTTTATAGCTAACGAACCAGCTTTGACGATAGCGCTGAAGGAAGATCAAGACTTATACGAAAAGGCATTAGATAGAAATATAGTTTTGGTAAGCACCACTACCTTAATGGCTACTTTACGGACTATCTCTTATATCTGGAAGCAAGACCTTCAGAACAAAAATGCTATTGAGATTGCTCGCCAAGCCGGAGCATTGTATGATAAGTTTGTGAATTTTTCTGATGACCTTATCAAGATTGGAAAGAGTCTGGATCAGACAAAATCGATCTATACGGAGGCCTCTAAAAAGCTCTATGAAGGTAACGATAACCTGGTAAGAAAAACGGAAAGGTTAAAGGAATTAGGGGCGAAGGCTACTAAGGCTATTGAACAAAAATTATTAGATAAAGCAGAATAGATTAGGTATTCAGAGGCAGTACCCGCGTTTGCTTAATTTTATTGAGTACCATGTAGCTATTTACTAAGCCGATATTGTCCAAACGAGCAAGTTTTTTATTCACAAAATCTCCATAGTCATCCATATTTCTTACCAAGACTTTTAGTAAAAAATCAAAAGAGCCTGCCAAGTGGTAACACTCAAGTACTTCATCAAATTTTTTAATATCTGCTTCAAACTGATGTAAGAAGTCTGCTTTATGTGATTCTAAGGTTACGGAACAAAATACCTCAAGGCCAAACCCCATCTTTTTTTCATCCACATGCGCATGATACCCTGTTATTATGCCTTGTTGCTCCAGCCTTCTTAGGCGATCATATATTGGTGTAATACTTAGGCTTAATTCAAGACTTAATTCTTTCATAGTAAGCTTGCTATTGCGCTGTAACAATGAAACTAATTTTCGATCAATGGTATCCATAGGATTGTGTGGTTTTACTATAATAATACAAAATAAATAGTATAAATGAACTGTTATACTTTGAAATATAAGTTGATCTAACTGTAGTAATGGCAATTTATGAAAATATTGTACTAATTGCTATACAAGATAATAACACTATGGATAAGAAAATGAGCCCTGAGAGCCTTATGATGTCGTATGGTTTTAAACCATCACTATCTGAAGGCGCAATAAAATCACCCATATTCCAAACATCAACTTTCGCTTTTGAAAGCGCTGAAGATGGTAAAGCATTTTTTGAAGTAGCTTATGGCTTAAGAGAAAAGAATGAGGGGGAAGAGTTAGGACTGATTTACAGTCGTTTAAATAACCCTGATTTAGAGATATTAGAAAATAGATTGAGCTTATGGGATGAGGCAGAAGAGGCTGCTGTTTTTGAAAGTGGTATGAGCGCCATTACTACTGCGTTTTTACAGTTTTTGTCACCAGGCGATTTACTTGTACATAGCAATCCGATCTATGGCGGTACTGATCATTTTATAAAGCACGTTCTTCCTCGTTTTGGCATACATGTTTTGGGTTTTGATCCTGAAGAGTCAGAGGCGGATATAGTTAAAAATATTGAAGAGAGTGGCCATGCTGATCGACTGAAAATGGTGTATGTAGAAACTCCAGCTAATCCCACTAATCATTTAATTGATTTAGAAGTGTGCCGTAGAGTAGCCGATCGTTTTTCTGGCGAAGAGCGAGCGCTTGTGGCGGTAGATAATACCTATATGGGCCCTTTGTGGCAACACCCATTAAAATTTGGGGCGGATCTTGTGCTTTATTCAGCTACTAAATACATTGGAGGGCATAGTGATGTTATTGCAGGTGCCTGTCTGGGTTCTAAAGCCCATATTTCTAAAATAAAAGAGATGCGAACTTTTCTAGGTAATATGGCGGGGCCATGGACCGGCTGGCTATTGCTAAGAAGTTTGGAAACACTCAAAATAAGAATGGAAAGGCAAGCTGAGAATGCTGCTTCTGTTTATAATGCAATAAAGGATCATCCCAAAGTAGAACGTATTGGTTATTTAGGGGCTATACCTGAGAGGACCCCTCAATATGAGATATTTAAAAAGCAATATTCTTCGGCAGGCGCTATGCTTTCTATTATTCTTAAAGGTGATGAAAAGGAGGCTTTCACGTTTCTCAATAATCTAAAGTTGATAAAACTGGCAGTAAGTTTAGGAAGCACAGAGTCATTGGCTCAGCATCCTGCCTCCATGACACATGCAGGAGTTGATAAAGATGAAAAGATAAAATATGGCATTTTTGAAAGTTTGGTGAGATTGTCTGTTGGTGTTGAAAATCCTGCTGACCTAGTTTGGGACATAGAGCAAGCACTTGAAAAAGTTTAAAAAACTTTGTAAGGTGCCTTACTGTTGAGATCTGTTGTTAGCTTTGTGAATAATGAAGGGAATCTCGATAGACGTAATAAGATTAAACAAGAAGTATAGACTTCAAAATTTTGGTGATATCTATGAGTTTGAAGTAATGGAGTTTTTAAATAGTAATAACTTCAAACTCAAAGACATTAATACACTTGAGTATTATGA
>CAYGNU010000046.1:0-14463 GCA_964351175.1 uncultured Roseivirgaceae bacterium
ATCCTATCAATGTCGAAAATGCCTACCAGATTAACATGATCAAAATCTAATCCTTTGCTCACCATTTGTGTTCCAACCAAAATATCTATTTCCTTGTTCTCGAAGTCATTCAAAATCCTCTCATAGCTATTTTTGCTTCTTGTCGTATCAAGATCCATACGCTGGACTTTGGCCTTTGGAAGTATTAAAGCTATTTCTTCTTCAAGTTTTTCTGTTCCTATCCCTATGGTCTGTAATGAAGTAGAACCACATGCCTCACATGCATTTGGCATTTTCTCTTTATACCCGCAATAGTGACAAATAAGTTCTTTTTTGAATTGATGATAAGTCAAGCTTACCGCACAATTCGTGCACTTTGGAATATGGCTACATTGCTTACAGCTTATATATGGTGAGTATCCTCTTCTGTTCTGAAAAATTATGGCTTGCTCATCTTTATCCAACGTTGCTTGCAGCTCGTTAATGAGCACTGAAGAAAACTCACCTTTGAGTAGTTTTTTATTTGACTCTTTTACCATGTCAGCCACAATAAAATCTGGAAGTGTGGCATTACCATATCTTTTATCTAAGGTCACCAAACCATATTTATCATGCTTTGCCTGATAAAATGATTCTAAAGAAGGCGTAGCAGAACCCAATAATACTTTGCAATGGTGAAGTGATGCCATATACAAAGCCACATCACGTGCATTGTATCTCGGGGCCGGATCATATTGCTTGTATGAAGATTCGTGTTCTTCATCAACTAGAATAAGTCCTAAATTATCAAAAGGCAGAAAGACAGAAGAGCGAACCCCTAGCACTAATTGGTATCTACCAGACAACACGCCATTCCAAACTTCAACACGCTCATTATCTGAAAACTTAGAATGATAAACACCCAATTGATTGCCAAACACTTTTTTTAGTCTGGCAACAATCTGTGTGGTCAGCGCAATCTCAGGCAAAAGATAAAGCACCTGAGAACCACCGGCCAAGGCATCTTCAATTAAACTTATATAAATCTCCGTCTTACCACTTCCTGTTATACCATGAAGCAACACAGTATCCTTTGTTTTGAAATATTCTATAATACCAGCCTTTGCATTCTCTTGAATATCTGTTAGCTGTACGGGGGTGGTTTCTTGATGATCATCAGGGAATCTAGAAATGGTTATTTCAAATTCTTCTAAGACACCATTTTTGATCAGCGTTTTTATGGCCGATGAAGATAGGTCAGCAGCCAATTCACTTTTTAATACACCTTGCTCATTGAGCTTAGTTTGTTTGTGAATAGGAACTTGCTGAAGGTAAAATAATAGTACTTCTTCCTGCTTTGGTTTTTTTGCTAATTTTTCAAAAACAACTTCTAAAGCACCCTCTTTAATGTAATCAGCGTTCAACCTTATTCTTTTCTCTTTTTTAGGCTTATACTTCTCTCTTATCTGTTCATATATAATAATGGCATCTTTTTGCACCAGTGATTTTATAATTGAAAAGATATTTTTCTGCTGCAGTGCTTTTCCAATATCACTATAGCTGAGTGATTCGTTTTGATTTAAGATATCAATAAGCAACTCTTCCTTGTCAGAAAAATCATAGGCAGATTCATACCTATCAAAATCAGGATGAATCTGTACGTGGGATTCGCTACTCAATTTGAGCCCTGAGGGTAGCGCTATATTTAGAACTTCACCCAATGTGCACATGTAGTAAGCAGCAATCCACTGAAACATCTTAATCTGCTGAGGATAAACTACTGGTGTTTGGTCTAGGACATCAAGAAGATATTTTGCCTCATACTTTTCTGGTGGGAGTTCGTGGACGTTTCCGATAATTCCTGTTAAGACTTTTCTTGTTCCGAACTGCACGATAACACGAACGCCAACCTGTAAATATTCTTCAAGGTCTACCGGGCACCGATAGGTGAACATTCTAGGAATTGGAACAGGGAGAATGACATCAACAAAATAAGTGTGACGTGCTTCTTCC
This sequence comes from uncultured Roseivirgaceae bacterium, assembly GCA_964351175.1. Taxonomy (GTDB): domain Bacteria; phylum Bacteroidota; class Bacteroidia; order Cytophagales; family Cyclobacteriaceae; genus Fulvivirga. The sequence goes on from CAYGNU010000046.1 coordinate 1,972, forward strand.
GCATTGCTATTTAATTCCAATTGGCTCAAGAATAACTACTTTAATTGTTTAAGAGCAGCTTCAAAACTATTGACAGGTAATTTGCAGGTTTTGTTATAGCAAACATAAATCGTGGTCTTGTCATTAACCATAGTTTTGTATTCCATTAATGGGAGCTGACTTTCAGTTTTAGTACCCATTAATATTTTGAAAGGATAAAAATGTTCTGCTAACTGTTTTCTAATTAATTCTGCTTCATCACCTACAATAGCTACTTCTGCACTTCCAAAAGACATCATTTCATATAGAATCCCCCAATTGTAAGTGTAGTTTGGTTCTTCCAGTACTAATCTGGCCATAGAAGATAGCATATGTCTTGATTTCTCTAAATAATCCTCGTTATCTAAGAGGGTTCCAATGGTATAAAGGTTAATGGCCATTTGAGAATTTGAAGCTGGTATTACATTATCAAATACCTCCTTTTTCCTCGCTATTAACGCCTCAGATTCATTGTCGGTAAAGAAGTAAAACTGCTCTTTTTCATCAAAGAAATTAGCATTGGCATGCTTCATCAAACTATCAGCCTCTTTAAGCCATTTCTCATCAAACGTGGCCTGATATAATGCGGTAAAAGCCTGAATTACAAAAGCATAATCCTCTAGATAGGCATCAATACTAGCCTTGTCTTCTTTGAAGGTGCGTTTTAGCCGCCCATCGATAATCATTCTATCTTGTATGAAATTGGCATTGGTCGTAGCCAGTGTTAAGAATTCTTCTTCACCAAAAGCCTCATAGGCATCAATCAAACCCTTGATCATTAAACCATTCCAAGCAGCGAGCACTTTATCATCGAGTCCTGGTCGAATTCTACTGGCTCGTTTATCAAGTAAGGCTTTGTTTGTAGAATTTACTATTTCAGTAAGTTCATCAATGCTTATTCCATTCGCTTTCGCAAATTCTTCATTAGATAGCTTGTTGTGCAGTATATTGTTGCCGTGCTCCCAATTCCCTTCATCAGTCACGTTGTAGAAGGCCGTCATTAGTGCTGCATTTTTACCAACTACCTCATCAAATTCAGCTTTAGTCCAGATGTAGAATTTACCTTCTACACCTTCGCTATCGGCATCAAGCGCAGCGTAAAATCCACCAGATGGATCAGTCATCTCTCGCTTTAGCCAATCTATAGTTTGATACACTACATGCTTATAAAGGGAGCTTTTAGTGAGTTTATAGGCATTGGAATAAAGACTGACCAACTGTCCATTATCATAAAGCATTTTTTCAAAATGTGGCACAAGCCATTCTGCATCTACCGAATAGCGCGCAAAACCACCACCCACTTGGTCGTAAATACCTCCTTTGGCTATTTCATCGAGCGTAAGTGTAAGTTGTGATAATGCCTTTTCATCCTTAGAAACAGCATAATAGTTAAGCAGAAATTGCCAACTCCCAGGCATAGGAAATTTTGGTGCTCTGTCCATGCCGCCCAAAGTGGTGTCAAACCTTTTTGAAAGTTTAGAGTACATGCTGTCCAATTCATCGACATGAAATTCAGATTTCTGAGGGCTCAGATTATATTTTTCAAGTTCACTTGAAGACAATGATTTGGCCAGCGAATTTGCAGCCCCCTCCAATTCGTCTCTTCTTCCTTTATAAGCGGTATCAATATTTTTGAGTAGTTCAATCCAACCTGATGGCGGAAAGTAAGTGCCTCCATAAAATGGTTTTTGATTAGGAAGTAAAAACACATTCAATGGCCAACCGCCATTGCCACCCATAGCCTGAACAGCGTCCATATAAATTTGATCAACATCTGGCCGTTCTTCTCTGTCCACTTTGATATTGATGAAATACTTATTCATAATAGCAGCAATGGAGTCATTCTCAAAAGATTCTCGCTCCATAACATGACACCAATGGCAGGACGAGTAGCCAATGCTCACCAAAATGGGTTTATTCTCATTTTTCGCTTTTTCTAAAGCTTCTGAACCCCACGGATACCAATCTACTGGATTATAAGCGTGCTGGAGCAGGTAGGGGCTCGTTTCATTAATAAGATGATTAGGTGTTTTATGTTCAGTTTGCATGTCTGTTTTCTGGTTTGTCGTACAGCCTTGAGAAAGAGCTAGAATGAATAAAAGTATGGTGCACCGCATCAATAGTAAAATTACCAAGTATTGAATGCAATACTACTTAGTCATACCAGAAATTGATATTGTTTTTTGTCATACTGAGCTTGTCGAAGCATAACACATTAATAGAACTTTTAAACTAACTGATTTTTTAAAAGCTGTATTTCCTTATTGAAATCTATTATTGCAGGCATTGCCTCGATCTTTTTAATAGTAGTTTTTATAAACTGCTGATGCTTATCAGACTGAGGGTTGAAAGGCTTATGATCAATGGCAGATTTTATTTTTGTCCATTCTTTTATGAAATCCTGCGTAGAAGCATCAAAATAGGTAAATGAGAATTTATTCCAGATGTAGTCCTCTGCTTCAATTGAAGGGTGGAGCATATCAGATTTATAAAACCTATAGTCTCTGAGGTCATCCATGAGTAGCTCATAGGAGGGGAAGTAACTTGCATTTTCATATTGGCTTTCTAAAGTGTGACAAGTAAGCCTCAATATTGCCTTACTAACGCTGTTTAATTGGATTGTATCTTTGATATGCCTGACAGGAGAAACCGTTAAAATGATTTTTAATTTGGGGTTGTGACTAAACAAGGTTTTATACACTTGATCAAAACCTTCCAAAATCTGTTTTTGGGTTAGTAACTTCTTTTTGAAATTTCTGGCTGGTACTTTATGACAGTTGGCCACAACCTCAGTGGATGCTAATTCATAAACAAAGGCAGTTCCAAAAGTGATGATTAGATATTGAGTCTCCTTTAAATACGCATTTGTCTCATTAACGGCTTTATTGATTGAAGTAATAAGCTCCTTCTCATTTGTTTTTGAAAAAGAAGAATGGAAATCATAATGGGCATACAATCCATCATTTTCTACAATTCCCTTAGTATTTGGATGCTCACCATTGGATGCATTATCCAATAATTTAAAAATACTGATTGGGTTGTAAACCGTCCCGAAAGGATTGGCCAGTACATCAAACTTGTTGTCAGAAAGCTTATGTGCGATGTTATCAGAGAAGCATGAGCCTATGGTTAATATAGGAGTATTTAGACCAATCTTATTGACAGATGGCTCTATGTGCAACTCAGTACGAAACATCTTAATTGAAATGGTAAAGGAAAACCAGTGTAGCTGTAAAAGCCGATTTTTTACTGTCTTTAATCTCTAATTCAATATCTAGTTGAGCTTTAGTAATTCCTCTTAAGTCCATCAGCGAAGCCAATTTAGCTTTTAATCGAACTTCACTGTTTACAGTTACCGCCTGATTAAATCTCATTTTCTCAATACCATAATTGATCATCATTTTCGTATTTCTGATATCGGCAATTTGCTTCCACAAATGAGGGGTGATAGACAAAGTTAAATATCCATGAGCTATGGTGCTTCCAAACTGACTTTGAGCTGCTTTTTCAGGATCAGTATGGATCCATTGATGGTCTAATGTAGCATCTGCAAATAAGTTGATTTGCTCCTGCGTGATAGTATGGTATTCAGAAACTCCCATTTCTTTACCAATCCATTGTTCGAATTCTTTATAGCTGCTTATTACAATCATAATTCTTTTTACGTGAAAGTAATAGGTGAGGGGAGTCGATACAAGTTTTTATTGAGGAATGTTATGGGTGGATGTTAGTCTAAGGCTTAACATTCGTTTTATTGTCATCTATTCTCCAAGGTGGATTTAATCTATTTTCACCTGCATAGAACAGAATAAGCTGATTGCCATCAAGATCCTTTAATCGTGCCTCACGCCAAAGATGCCTTTTGTCATTCGGTTTCTCTTCAAATTCAATCCCTTTATCAGCTAATCCTGAAACATGTTTATCCAAATCTTCACATTCGAAATAAACGTGAATCCCATCTCCTGAGGGCAGCTTTTCGACCTGATGTATGGAAAAGGTTGAATTTCCATCTGGGCATTCAAATCTCGCATAATGAGGTAAGGCCTCTACAATGAGGTTGAGTCCTAATTTTTGATAAAAGGGAATTGACTTATTGAGGTCTAATGAGGGGACTGTGATTTGATTTAAGTTCATTTTACAATTCAATTATCTAATGCGCCACCGTCTACCCAGCAGGCAATTAAATCTATTTCCGTTTGTGTAATTGATCCTTCCTTAGGCATTTGTCCATTCTGCGTCCTTCTCTTTATTTCAGCTGCTAATTGTTGTACAATCACAAAGTCTGTGAGATTTTGTCTGGCAGTACCTTCTTCAGGAACATGACAAGTTGGAAGCGTACAGTTAGCTTCTAGTATTCTTTCAATAGACTGGGAGAAACTGACAGTTCCTGTGGAGCTCACAGTTACCTCTTTTGATACGCCACAATTATTTACGTCTATCAAATTAACCTTAAACACACCTTGCCTGATTTCATTGAAAAATCCATTAGAATTAGTTATGCTACTCCCATCTAAGTTAAAAGTATATGGTCCATTGCCACCACTAGCTGCTACTTCTATACTCCCTGTACTTGTTCCACAAATGGCATCGGTAACTGATATAACCTGTAGTGAAAGATCTGAGCTACTACAATCGAAATCAATACTTTCTTCTTCGCACGACAATAACGAGGTTATTACCAGTATAAAAGGGAAAATTTTTTTCATCTAACTAAAACAACATGCTCACGAGAATGTTTAATTCAGTTAGTTTAGCATACTTATTGCATAATCTAGTATTGTTCAGATTTAAGCCCTAAACCTTACTTTAAGATCAGACTTTATTAACAAAATCTAAAAATACTTTTTTATGAAGTTCAAGATCCATATTGGGTGAAAGCGCTACACGGGCAATGTAATCTTTGTCACCTTCTTTTGTGGTTCCTTGCGTAGAGGTCGCAGGTATAGTCCAATAACAGCCCTTTAACTGCCCATAGCTCACACAATACTTACTTTCATCGGGAATTTCTGTAATCATTAAATTGATTAATTTATGATTTAAGGCTCTTTTGTAAGCTTCTTTTTCTTCATGTGTATTCCCTTTAGTAGGAAGGTCTAGGGAGAAAACGGAAGGAGTAAAACCTTCTTTTGCTAATTCTTCTGAAACAAAATTGATTTTAGCTGCTGGTAAAGTCTCTTTAATAAAATTTACAAATTCACGTGTATTCTTATAAGCATCAATAATTCTCTGATTCATTGTAGGTAGTTGCCGGGCTAATATTTCATACTGAAGATCTGTAGCCTCGTTATCACAAAGTCTAAGATGCATTTCTATTTTGTCCATCAAAGCTTCTGCTTTTTTATTTCCTACGCAGTAGCCTGCAGTGCATAGTCCACCGCTTGGAAATTTTGAGCCACTGGCATATGATATGGCCCGAATCGTTGAGAGCACTTTACCTTCACCTAAAAAGTGCACATTAGGGCAAAATGTCTGATCTAAAATAAAAACTGGATCGATAGCAATTTGACCCGTGGTAGTTTGACGTTCTTTACTTAAAGCTTCTTTTAATTGTGTGAGATTTGGAACTTCAACTCTAGGGTTGGTTGGAATTTCAGCGATGATGAATGGTACAGCATATTCCTTAGCGATAGCATCTAAAATAACATCAATACTTTGTACCATATCATTATCACCGTCAACCGGTAAATCCACTATTTCAACATTATCAATACAAGCCGCAACTCGCCTGGCTTGATCGTTGGTGCCACCATAGCAATTTGGTGGAACAATAAACTTAATGGCCTTACCTTTATAATTTTCTTTTGCATCATTAATTAGCCCCATCATAATGGCATATTGAATAGATAGGCCACTAGAACCAATAAGTGCTTTTGTAGGTGCACCAGTGATCTCTTTAATGGTAGCTATAACATGTTTTTTGTTGGTCTCTGTAATGTCATTCTTATTTTCAATAGTCGACTTTTTTACAAGATGCTTTAAGGCTGTCAGACAATTTGCTGGTGTCATAGCAATGGTCTCTCTCCTTCTTACGTGCTGAATTTCAGAGATGTAACTTTCATTTTGTTTGCCATTCACTAATAAGATGCTACCTAAGTCGCCATGTTCATTAATGAAAAAATCAATATTCTTTGGCAGATCAATTTTCATTTCATCATGGTGCGAAATAAAAATGGTACTACCATTAAAAGTAGAAATCTCTTCTACTTTTTTAATCTGCTTTAAATCAAACTTATAGCCATATACTTGCTTAAGAACTTCAGCATCAAAAGCGCTTGGTAATTCGCCTGTATATACTATCTGCGTGTTTTTATTATCTAATAAATTTTTTCTAAGGACGGCCAAAATTGGGGTCGTCTTTGATGAAAAACTGATTGTATTTTCTGGCTTTAAGTTATTTAACTTAGCAATAGCCCACTCTAGTATACAAGATAATGGATGACCTAAACGAATGTAATCGTAAGCAGTAGGTAATTCATTGAGTGCCGCTGCTTCTGAATTATTATGATTAAATAGGATTTCAAACTCTTCTAAGAATTGAGTTTTAGCTAATTTTTCATCATAAATATCTAATCGGTGGGTTGTTAAACTTAACCAACCAGTTGGCATGTTATCTAATATATCTTTAATATAATTAAGCATCTTATTGTCTTCCATAATTTCCATCCATTGGTAGGCCGATAGTATATATTAAATAGTGTTTAAGTCGTTTTTCACTTTGCCTCTAGCAACTTAAGAAACGAAGTTAGGAGATGGGTTTTACAAATCATTAAGAAGCATTTTATTTTTAAAAAAGTATAGAAAATTACCAAGTCATATAGATGTTATTTGTATCATTTTCCTGAGAATCGTGGCTTAGGAGTGGCATCAAAAATTCTAGCAGAATTGGAAGAATGGGCAAGAACATTGGGCTACAAATCATGCGTTTTGGAGACTGGATTTAAGCAAGTAGAGGCGTTAGCACTTTATAGAAAAGCGGCTACCTAAGAATCCCTAACTATGGGCAGTATGCAGGTGTTGAGAATAGCCTTTGCTTTGAGAAGAAGCTTTAAGCTATAGTTTTTTAGTATAAAGCTCTTACTAAACAGACGTGGCGATTAGCCCGAAGGGCTTTATTGTCCGAGCGGGAGTAAAAGTAAAAAACTTTGAGAATTGAGGCCTCCATAGGGGGTAATAGAGCCATGCCGTTTTAGCGATTGTTAGCAAAAATTTTTTATTTTAGATTAAAAAAAAATGAAATAAATACTCTAGAGCACACTACCTATATATACTTAGTCAAGCTGGAAATCCGTGATCTGCTTAAGTGGAAGTTTTGAATAGCATACAGTCAAGAAAGTAGGTTTTAACTATTGAATGCCATTAACTAAATTATTGATTAGAATAATGTAAACGTAAAGCTTATGTTGGAATTAGCAGGGATTATAATATTAGGGATACTAGCACAATGGGTTGCATGGAAATTTAAGATACCTGCTATTTTACCATTAATATTAATCGGTTTATTTGTTGGTCCAGTAGCAACATTAATAAATGAAGATGGAAGTAAGTGGATCGAACCTATTTGGAATGAAAAAAATGGTCTATTTCCAGGCGAAAGCTTATTTTATTTTGTTTCATTAGCCATAAGCATTATTCTTTTTGAAGGAGGATTAACGTTAAAGACAAAAGAAGCAAGGAATGTTGGCCCAATAATTACTAAGTTAATTACCTTGGGGTCAGCAGTTACATTTTTTGGGGCTGCGCTCGCAACTCATTTTATTTTTGATTTGAGTTGGGAAATTTCCTTTCTTTTTTCGGGATTAATTATAGTAACAGGTCCTACCGTAATAACACCTATTTTACGTAATATTCCATTAAAAAAAGATGTCTCTGCTGTGTTAAAGTGGGAAGGCATTTTGATTGATCCCATTGGTGCTTTAGTAGCGGTATTAGTTTTTGAGTTTATCAATGTGGGAGGGGGAAGAGCGTTCACTCAAACAGCTTTTATTGAATTTGGTAAAATCCTTTTATTTGGATTCACTTTTGGGTTTACCTTTGCCCACACACTTAGTTTTATAATAAGAAAAAATCAAATTCCTCATTACCTATTAAATGTAGTTGTATTGGCTTCGGTATTAGGAGTCTTCGTTCTCTCAGATAGTTTTGCAAGTGAATCAGGTTTGCTTTCCGTGGTTGTAATGGGAATGGTTTTAGGAAACTCTAAATTACCTCAATTAAAAGAACTCCTTTATTTTAAGGAATCTGTAAGCGTACTTCTAATTTCTATACTCTTTATCTTAATAGCTGCTAACATTAATATAGAAGACTTGATGCTCATATTTAATTGGAAAGCATTAATCCTTTTTGCTGCCGTTGTATTTCTGGTAAGACCAGTGGGTGTATTGTTATCGACTATAAACTCTAGTTTAAAAATGAATGAGAAACTTTTTATAAGTTGGGTTGGTCCTAGAGGAATAGTTGCTGCCGGTATTGCCTCTTTATTTGGATTGAAATTGGCAAATAGAGGAATAACAGATGCAGAATATATTACCCCTCTAGTATTTATGATAGTATTGGGTACCGTATTGTTAAACGCAACAACTGCACGCCTATTTGCAAAAATATCGGGTGTTTTTTTAAATAAATCTGAAGGAATATTAATAATTGGTGCATCAGAATTTCCAAGAGTTATTGCGCAATATTTTGAGAAAATAGGAAAGCAAGTAGTATTGATAGATACCAACAAGATTAATATAGAAAACGCTGAAAAGCTGGGGTTAGAAGCATTAAATGAAAATATCTATTCTGATGATTTAGCTGATAATATTGAACTAAATAACATTGGCTATTTGATATCTTTAACAGGGAATGAAGATATTGATAAATATGCGATACAGAAGTTCAAAAAACAGTTTGGCGAAAATGGAGCTTTTCGAATTCCAACTCAAGAAGAGCTAAATGGAGATTCACTCAGCGAAGAATTATTCTCTCATTCTAACAGTTTTGTTTCATTAACTGAAGCCATCGAAAAAAAACCAACAATTTATGAAGTTGCTATTGAATCTGTAGAGCATTATAGACAGCTTATAGATACTAATAGCTCGAATATAATTCCATTATTTCTAAAACATTCGGATAACAGATTGGATATTATTACAAATAATTTGGAAAACCTTGTTGACATAGAAAAAGGAACTGAACTGGTTTATTTAAGAAAGGAATCTGAAACCTAAAGTGATCAATAAGGATGGCTTCAAATTCGAGCTCTAGGTTTCTTTTTTATTTTAACCAAGCGGTATAGCTTTTAACGTAATCTATATTTTGCTAACAATTCGCCAGACGCAATTGCGTATATATATTATTAGTATCTATCTAATCTAGCCCATTTTTGAAGGTTTTTATAGTCCTGTTTTCATCATACGTATATTATCAGTTATAAAGTGGTCCTAACTAATTACATTGAGAATATTCCCTTTGTATGATTTGATCTGATTCTTTTTCGTTAGAGAGTATCTGTTTGCGACTGTTGGAGTATGTAAAGTAGGGCAGTGCTATTTGTAGCACTGCCTTTTTTGATGGATAAAACTAGGAAAGAATTATTGGTTTGATGATCCCATTTCAGGATCAATTCGTTCTACTTTTTCATAACCAAAGATATCTTCAAGAGTTAGCTCATTTACTTTTCCGTAGTTCTGTAAAGCCTTAAAGTCAATTTTTTCGCGGTCCCCTATTAATGCAACATTGTAAGATTTCCCTGAAATGTATTCTTGATGGAATTTTTTTAAATCATCTAGGGTCATTGTCTGTACTTGATCATAAACATCTTTCCTTATGTCATAATCTAATCCTCGATTACGGGCTGTTTCATAATTCCATAAAACACTTGACTTAGTTATTCGCTCACTTTCGATCTTGTTCAAGATGGCTTTCTTGGCAATATCAAAAGCAACTTCAGACTCTGGCATATCATCTAACAGCCCTTTAATTGCGGCCATTGCCTCCGACTGTTTATCGGCCTGGGTACCCACATAAGCCATCAGCGAGTGACTTTCATCTGCTTTAGAAGGTGTACTATAACTAGCGTAGGTAGAATAAGCCAACCCTTGTGATTCACGAATTTCTTGAAAAACAATGGAGTTCATACCACCACCAAAGTACTCATTGAATAAACGGATATTCGGAATCATAGAGAGGTTCATTTTCTCGCCTTTTGAGATCATAGAAAACTCGGTTTGTACCATGTCATAATGCGTCCAGTATACATTTGGATCTTCGGTTGATTGTTGTTCAAACTTCATTTGCTCAGGTAGTGGTGTAAGCTTTTCAGGCACTTTATGTTCGTTGTTAAGCGCTGTTTGCACACCTGCCATATCACGAGGGCCGTAATATAACACTCGGTGCTCCATTTCGGTTATGTCCTTAATTTTTTCTACTAATTCTTCCGGTTCAAGCTTTTGAAGCTCAGCATTCGAAAGAACATTGGTTAAAGACGATTCAGGGCCGTATTCTGCATAAGTAGCCACTGCATCAAACACCCTATACTTATCCTTTTTGTTGTCATCTCGAGTTTTTAATTGACGGTCAATCAAACTCGCTAATGCTTCTTTATCTGGCTGCGGATTCTCCAGCAATCCTTCAAATATGGCCATAGCCTTTTCCATGTTTTCATCTAGCCCTGTCAGGTAAACGTAAGTTTTATCATCGGCCGCAAATACACCCATACTACAACCTAGCTTATACAGTTCTTGCTTCAGTTGCTCATTTGTCATATCAGGGGTGCCCAGAAACTCTAAATACTCTACTGCCATTTTCATAGCGGGGTCGTTGTTGCTTCCTATGTCTAGCAAGTAATAGATTTCAAAAAGCTCGTTTTCAGTATTTTGCTTTGAAAGGATTGGGATACCGGAACTGGTTTCTCCACGTGTAATATCTTTCTCATAGTCCACAAAAACAGGCTTTAAGCGTGGAGTTTGTTTTTCAGCAAGGCGTTGGTGAAAAGCAGATTTATCTTCGCGGTTCAGTTGCACTTTTGTGATTTCGGGCTTCTCTACTTTTACCTTATTGGGGTCTTCACCGTTTCGCTTATAAACGAGCACATAGTTATTTCCATAATTTTTGTTGACAAAATCAACCACCTGCTGTTTAGTGATTTTTTCTATCTTATCGATTTCAGAAATGTAATCGTTCCACGGAATGTCGTTAGTGAAGGCCATTACCATTTTATTGGCACGAGAATAGTTATTTTCAAGGCTGCGCATCTCTGACTTCTTAAAGTCTGCTACAATCGCATCGATCAGCCAGTCTTCAAATTCGCCAGCTTTAATTTTTTCAATTTCTGCCAAAATCAGATCCTTCACCTCATCTAATGATTGTCCTTCTTTTGGAGTTCCATAGAGCGTATGCAGGGCATATTCATTCATATTATTCACGTAACAGCCAGCGCTTAGTACTTCTTGCTTTTGTACGAGGTTTAGGTCCATAAGGCCTGCTTGTGAATTATTGAGTAGCATATCTACCAAACGCACCATTCTGTTTTCAAGAGTACCTGTGCCTTCAAAACGAAAAGCGAGGGTCACATTTTCCGCATCGGGCCCAATGACCTGAGCTACACGTGGCTCAGCAATTGGATCTTCCTCTATCTTTGCCATTGGTTTTAGGTCTTCGTTTGGCTCCAAATTGCCAAAATACTGATCAACTTTTTTTATGGTTTCATCATAATCTATATCACCACTAATACAAACCGCCATATTGTTAGGGCGATAATACTTATAGAAGTATTTTTCAATTTCAGTGATCGAAGGGTTCTTAAGGTGCTCAATACTTCCTATTACAGTTTGTGTTCCATAAGGATGATTTTCGAATGCGAGCTTTTTCAGTTTCTCATAAACCTTATAATAATCATCATCGCTGTTTTTTTCTTCATAAACTGCTTCGAGTTCGGTATGGAATAGACGGTTTACTATCTTGGTAAATCGACTCCCCTCAATTTCTAGGAAGCGATCCACCTCATTAGTCGGAATATCAACCATGTAAACAGTACGGTCATCGGTGGTGTAGGCATTTAGATATTTACCTCCGATGGTGGCCATAAGCTTATCGTATTCATTTGGGATAGCAAACTTTGCGGCTTCACCCGAAACTTGATCGATTAGGCGATAATGTGCCTTCCTTTTTTCCGGATCTTCAATTTTAGCATACTGATTGAAAAGATTTTCAATACTATCTAAAAGAACTTTTTCCTTGTCATAATCTTTAGTTCCGAAAAGGTCGTTGCCCTTAAACATCATGTGCTCTAGATAATGCGCCAGACCTGTATTATCAACAGGATCATTTTTACCTCCGGCCTTAACAGGGATGAACACTTGCGCCCGCGGAGCATCTGCATAGGCGCTTAAATATACTTTCAACCCATTTTCAAGGGTGTAGATCCTCGTATTCATTGGGTCATTTTCCGCATATTTATGAATATGCGGAAAATGACCCAATGAATACGAGGAT
>CAYGNU010000047.1:0-14424 GCA_964351175.1 uncultured Roseivirgaceae bacterium
TATATTGTCTTAAGATCTAAAGATTGAGTAAGTACGATAACACATAATACAGATAGTGTCAACGGAACTTCATAAGCTATGATTTGAGCGGCAGAACGAATGGCGCCAAGCAAAGCATATTTGTTATTTGACGCCCACCCAGCCATAATAACGCCTATAACATCAAGCGAAAGAATTGCTAAAAGGAAGAAAATACCTGTTTCAGCAGTTGAGCCACGCCAGCTAGAAGTTACGGGCAACAAGGAAAATCCAGAAAAAACAATAACAAATATTAGTATAGGCGCTATGAGGAAGAGTTTTCTATCCGCAGCTTTAGGAACGATATCCTCTTTCTGGACCAACTTTAGTAAATCAGCAATAGATTGAATAATGCCATAATAGCCTACTTCCATAGGCCCTAGCCTATCTTGAATAAACGCTGAAATTTTCCTTTCCCCATATACAGCGAAAATCACTACAATCAGTAAATAAGGAAGAAAGAAAATTATTGTTGACATCTAAAACTAATGAGTCTAAAATTTGAAAGAATAAAATTAGTAAACCTATCTAATCCCACAAGAGATGTTTCTCAAGATGTACCTTCTCCTTGAAAAATATTTTAGTGGATGCCTCAAAAGATTCTGTATAATCAGAAACTAAAAAGTGATCTTCTTCATTTTTAGAATCGCTCAGTAAACCTTCCTTTTCCAAAGATGATTTCAAGTAGTCAGCGGTTATTTGAGAGGAATCAAGAATATCAACTTTATGACTATAGAATTTACTTATTTGTTCTTTTACTAAAGGATAATGTGTGCAGCCCAATACCAAAGCTGATATATTATCTAATAATTCGTTTTCAAGATACTTTTCAATTATTTCAGAGCTAATGGCATTATTAAAAAAACCTTCCTCTATCATAGGCACAAGTAATGGTGTCGCTAAAGAAGCTAACGCTATATTCTTGTTAAGATCTTCTATCTTCTTGAAGTAAACATTAGAGGTCACAGTGCGTTTGGTGCCAATTAAACCAATCTTTCGACCATTATAATTTTCACTTAAAAATTTAACCATAGGATCTATCACATTGATCACATGGGCACGTTTACCTACATATTCTTTAAGTAGCTCATAGGCGGCACTGCTAGCAGAATTACAAGCTATTACTATTACTTTACACTTTTTGCTTAATAGTACGTCAGCTATTTTTATGCTGTATGCCTGTACTGCCGCTTCTGACTTATCTCCATAAGGCAGGTGTGCAGTATCTCCAAAATAAATTATAGATTCATTGGGTAGCAGTTGTCTAATAGCATAGGCAACCGTAAGTCCTCCAATGCCACTATCAAAAACCCCAATAGGGCTACTAGCATTAAGTTTCATGTAATACAATCAATTCTTGCACAGATACAGCGTGTAAAGTAGTTTCCAAAAATATTGAAATAACATCGTAACAAATGGATAGGTAGTTATTTTTTTAATAATTACCTATATTGACAATCCTATTTGGTTATGCTAATTCATTTATGAAAAAAAGACAACTCCTTGAAGATGAGTTCAACAAGATGCTTGAAGAACACGAATACTTGGTAAAATTCAAAGGAGACAATGAAATAACCATTATTGGGGCCCCATCTAATAATTTCTTATCTCGAATCTTACTCTCCTCAGTTGGGGTATTACTTGTTACTTACTGCCTGATAGTCGGAAACTCAAGAGAAAATACCTTGGTGATTGGAGGAGCACTGTTAGGACTAATAATTGCCGCAACTCCGTTTTTAAGTTTCTATTCAAAAAAATATTTTAAGGTGCTGTTCTCTAGACAGCTTAAGCAAATAAATATAATGAACAGCCCAATTGGTTCTTATAAAAGAATTGACTTTTCTAACATTGACAAGTTTAGATTTAAAAGAGTAGAAGTTGATGATTTTGTAAGTCCAGACTTAGAAATTCCGATCACTTATAATTATGCACTCACAGCCCTTTCGGGTGAAAAGGAAATTGAGCTTTTTTCTATAGATTCTAAGTATAGAGATGTGGAAGTATTTACCAATAAATTTGGTCAGTTTATCTCAGATTTAACAGAGAAACCAGTACTCTCCAAATAAGTCAGGTTCATCCGTAAATAATTTTTGTATAATTGCATTATTAAATAAAGAAAAGAATAAATCATGGGTTATAACTTATTAAAAGGAAAAAAAGGAATCATATTCGGAGCACTAAATCAAGAGTCAATTGCCTGGAAAACTGCTTTACAAGCACATGAAGACGGTGCCGAATTTGTTCTTACCAATGCTCCTATAGCCATGCGTATGGGCGAAATCAATGAGTTGGCTAAAATGTGTAATGCAGAAGTAATACCAGCAGATGCTACCTCAATAGAAGATTTGACAAACCTTTTCGAAAAATCTCAAGAGATATTAGGTGGTAAACTTGACTTTGTTTTACACTCCATTGGGATGAGTCCTAACGTGCGTAAAGGAAAAGAGTATCATGACCTCAACTACGATTGGTTTTTAAAGACCTTAGATATTTCAGGTTTATCATTTCACAAAGTATTGCAAACAGCTGACAAATTAGATGCAATGAACGACTGGGGTTCAATATTAGCATTGACTTATATTGCAGCACAGAGAACATTCCCTGATTATGGCGATATGGCTCAGGCCAAGTCTGTGTTAGAATCTATAGCAAGAAGCTACGGTTATAGATTTGCCAAAAAGAATAATGTAAGAGTAAATACCATTTCACAATCTCCTACAATGACAACTGCTGGCAGTGGTGTAGGTGGATTTGATGTTTTCCTTGATTATGCTAATAAAATGTCTCCTCTTGGAAATGCCAGCGCTGAAGATTGTGCCAAATATATTACAATGATGTTCTCTGATTACACTAGAATGGTAACTATGCAGAACTTAATGCATGATGGCGGCTTCTCTTCATCAGGTATAACTGAAGAGATTATTGGAGAATTAAAAAAATAATTAATTACAGTTCATAATTAATCCCAAGTCATAACTATTGGCTTGGGATTTTTAATTTTAAGGCATGGTAGTTTTTCCAAATGCAAAGATCAATATCGGACTTAACATACTTTCGAAAAGAAGCGATGGATATCATAATATCGAGTCATGCTTTTATCCGATTCCTTTCTGTGATGCATTAGAAATTCTTCCATCAGAAAAATTAAGTTTCACTTCCACGGGAATCGTAGTACCTGGTGATGGAGAAAGTAACTTGTGTTTGAAAGCTTATAAGTTGTTGAAAGCAGATTTTGACATCCCAACTGTTCAAATTCATTTGCATAAGATCATTCCTATTGGCGCTGGTCTGGGCGGAGGATCTGCAGATGCTACATTTACATTAAAGGCTCTTAATGAAATGTTCGAGCTAAAGTTAACGGATGAACAGTTAGAGAAATATGCTTCTCAATTAGGTAGCGATTGCCCATTTTTTGTAAAAAATACGCCTGTTATTGCTACGGGTACAGGAAATATCTTTGAGCCAATCAATATTAATATTTCAGGCAAACATCTTCAATTAATTTATCCAAATATCCATATCAGTACACAACAGGCTTATGCAGGTGTTAAACCTAAGGACAATCACCAGCATCTCATTGATGATCTAAAAAAAAGCATTTCAGAGTGGAAGAGCTTTGTGAAAAATGATTTTGAAACATCGGTATTTAGCCAATTTTCAGAAGTTGAAAAAGTGAAAGATAAACTTTATAAAAAGGGAGCATTATATGCAAGCATGACAGGCTCAGGATCTGCGGTATTTGGAATATTTGATCAGGAATTAGAAACTCAATATAACTGCGTCTGGAAGAGCAAACTATCTTAAATTATCTAACGACTGCGCCTTCCTCTTGTACATCTTATTGAGTAATGGATAAGCCAAAACAGACAGCAGTATAATTAATGTGCCTATATAAAAAGCAGGCTGCATTTGCTCCTTTTCTTTAAAAATAAGAACTGCCAAAACAATACCATAAACAGGTTCTAGATTTACTGTAAGGTTTACTACAAATGCGGATATCCTTTTCATAATTTCTACAGAAACTGAGAAGGCGTAAACGGTACATATTATGCCTAAAATAGCTAACCACAACCAATCCATACCAACGGGGATTAAATTAATGCCTTGCCCATTAGTGAAGTACATCTGATAAAAAGGCAAAAATAGCACGGTACCAAGCCATGCTCCCAGCATTTCATAAAAAGTGATGATATATGGATTATGTTTTTTGGTAAGCTTGCCGTTGATGACTGAAAAGAGTGCCGACAGAAAAGCAGAAATTACTGCCATAGTCAAGCCTAAAGCATGATTGAATTCAAACCTGAATATAACATACAGCCCTACAATTACCATTAAACCCAAAACCACTTCAAAAGCTTTAATTTTAGTTTTGTTTAGTAATGGCTCTATGAAGCTGGTCCAAAGAGAGCAGGTTGCTATACCTGCGAGACAGACTGAGGCAGTAGAAACTCTTGCTGCTGCGAAGAATAATATCCAGTGAGCGGATATGATAAACCCGGTACCTAAGATTTTATAGATCTCCTTACTGCCTATTTTGAAATTTGTCTTTCTGAAATATAAGACCACCCCAAGTGTAAAAAAGGCAATCAGCGTCCTATGAAAAACTATTTCAACTGCAGGAATCGTAATTAATAAACCTAAAATGGCCGTGAACCCCCAAATCCAGACTATGAAGTGGAGCTTAACATAATCAATAGTAGTTGGCATCAACGGGGTACATATTTATACATGAGCAAAGCAATTCCACCAAAAAGAATATTTGGTATCCAAACCGATATGATTGGGGGCATACCTCCTGCTTCGGCAATACTCTTGGTCATGATAAAAAAGAAGATATAGAGAAAAGATAACAAGAAACCCAATGCTATTTGAAAACCAGTGCCACCTCTGCTTTTTCTTGCAGAAACAATTACGCCCATAAAGGTTAAGATAAGTACAGCAAAAGGCGAGGTAAAGCGGGTGTACTTTTCAACCTCATAAAATTCTACGTTGCTTGCTCCTCTCAAAGTCAACTTATCAATTTCATCATTAAGCTCAGGTATTGTCATGCCCTCATAACTTTTCTCAAGGTTGCCAAATTCACTAGGGTGAATCACCAGTGTAGTATCCATCGACTTCCCTTCAGTAATCACCTCTTTGTCGCCATCAAAAGTATGGCGGCTCCAATTCATCAATGTCCATTTCTGAAGTTCTTCATTCCAAGTAATCCTACTAGCCGATAGTTTTTCAGTCAACTTCGTGCTATCTACATTTTCCAAAGTGAAATTGTAACCCATGTTTGACTGGTTATTATAACTCCGCATATACAGGAATCTGCCCTTTGCTACTTGCATATGAATATTAGTCTTATCGAAGAAATATCTACCCTTCAGGTACTCCAATTCAAATTCACGCTTGGTCTTATTAGAATTAGGAATAATCCAGCCTGTTAGAATAAAACTAAGAACAGCAATCATTACCGCCCCTACAAAGTATGGATATAGCATCCTTATAAAGGAAACACCACTACTCAAAATAGCAATAATCTCCGTTCTGCCGGCTAAGCGAGAGGTAACAAAAACTGTGGCAATAAAAACGGTTAATGGCGTAATAAAATTGGCAATCCACGGAATAAAATCCATGTAGTACCCAAAAATTTGCCCTGTGGTCAACTCAGCTTTTACAAATTTTTCAGTTTTTTCAGTGAGGTCAATAACCACAATAACGGAAACTATAATAAGTACCGTAAAAACGAATGACGCTAAAAACTGCTTTAAAATGTATCTATCGAGTAATTTCAATCCTATCTGCTATTATATTTTGAATCTCAAAAATGAACCTACATATTCAACTATAGTCTTCTACTCACCTTTTCCACCATCTCATTTTTCCAAGATGCAAATGTACCATTCTCTATTTGAGTTCTGGCCTCACCAACCAGCCAAAGGTAAAAAGTAAGATTATGTATACTAGCAATTTGCGCGCCTAAAATTTCTTTACTCATAATTAGATGTCTCAAATATGCCTTTGAATAAAATGTGTCCACATACCCACCCAAATTTGGATCTATTGGCGAAAAATCATCTTCCCACTTCTTATTTTTTATATTAATAATTCCTTCCGAAGTGAACAGCATTCCATTACGGGCATTTCTGGTAGGCATTACACAATCAAACATGTCAACGCCTAATGCAATGCACTCTAAAATATTGGCTGGTGTTCCTACTCCCATCAAATACCTTGGTTTATCTTGCGGCAATATATCACAAACAAGATCCGTCATTTCATACATCATTTCAGCTGGCTCACCAACAGACAAACCTCCTATGGCATTGCCTTCTCTTTCAAATGAGGCTATAGCCTCCGCTGATTGTTTTCTAAGGTCTTTATAAGTACTGCCTTGGACTATAGGAAATAGTGTCTGGTTGTAACCGTATTTTCCCTCTGTAGCGTCAAATCGTTCACAACATCTTTTGAGCCAACGATGTGTCATATGCATTGACTTTTCTGCATAATCATACTCACAAGGAAATGGAGTGCATTCATCAAAAGCCATGATGATATCCGCTCCGATAGTTCGTTGGATATCCATCACATATTCAGGAGAAAAAATGTGCTTTGAACCGTCTATGTGAGATTGAAAAGTAACACCCTCCTCTTTAATTTTTCTAGTACCAGCTAAAGAATATACCTGATAGCCACCACTATCCGTTAAAATCGGTTTTTCCCAACCATTGAATTTATGAAGGCCTCCGGCCTTTTCTATTATATCTAAACCAGGACGAAGAAAAAGGTGATAGGTATTCCCCAAAATTATTTGTGCAGATATGTCATCATGCAACTCTCGCTGATGCACAGCTTTTACAGAACCGGCTGTACCCACTGGCATGAATATGGGTGTTTTAATTTCACCGTGATCGGTAGTGATAGTACCCGTCCTTGCCTTACTTTTATTATCTTGTACTTCTAGCTTAAAATCCATAGGTCATTCAAAAACTTGGCAAAGTTAATCGAATAAAATTAAGTAGCTGACTCAAGGGGGATTAGATATAATGAATTTGCAATGTCAAAAATCGACATATCTTTGTGCCCTTTTAATTCTATAGTGACTTTATGTATTTGGCAATTCCCATTATTATTTTTCTTGCGTTTTTATCCTTGCAGGTAATTTTTCTATCAATTTTCTTAAAATCATTTGCTGGATTTAAAATATCAAAGAATAACGCTAACAGCCCAATTTCTGTAGTAGTAGCTGCAAGAAATGAATTGAATAACTTAAAGGTATTACTCCCAAAACTCTACAATCAGAATTATGAGAATTATGAGATTGTACTCATTGATGATCGGTCTGATGACGGAACATATGACTTTCTATATGAAGAGAATGAAAATCAACCGCTTCTAAAGGTTGTGACCGTAAAGGATACCCCCAATAAAATGAACCCTAAAAAGTATGCTTTAACTTTAGGGATTAAGGCCGCTAAAAATGATATTATTTTATTAACAGACGCAGACTGCTCACCTGAAAGTAGTGAATGGATAAAAAGTATGTCAGGTGGATTTAGTAAAGAATCAACTGAAATAAATCTTGGTGTATCGGTTTACCAAAAACAAAATGGATTCTTAAATGCCTTCATAAGGTTTGAAACTATAACCACTGTTATTCAATATATTGGCCTAGCGTTGTCTGGTATGCCATATATGGGCGTGGGTAGAAACTTAGCTTATAAAAAAGAACTGTTTTTAAATAATAAAGGATTTAATAGTCATATTGATATTACCGGAGGTGATGATGACTTGTTTGTAAACCAACATTCTACAAATAAAAATACAACAATATGTCTGGGTCAGGATGCTTTGACTCTCTCCATACCTAAGCAAACGTGGTCTGATTTTTTTAGACAGAAAACGCGTCACCTATCAGTAGGTAAGCGTTATAAGTTTAAACATAAGTTTATTCTTGGCGTCATTTCGCTTAGCCATCTGGGATTTTGGGGGTCATTAATAACTGGCGGTGTACTGTTGATGGAACCATATATCCTGCTGTCAGGTTTTATGCTAAGAACCTTGCTGTTATATCTAACGTTTATGACTGCATGCAAAAAAATTGGTGTGAGGTTTGACCTATGGGGACTTGTGTTTTTAGATTTTATATTCGTCTTTTACTATCTTTCCATTGGGATAAGGGCATTATTCACAAAAAGGGTTAGATGGAGCTAAAAAAACAATTTTCTGATAAGGCACTAGAAGATTTCAAACTGATCGATCAGGCGGTAAATGAAGGCGATGAGCATGCCTATGCCATGCTCATGGATCGCTATAAGCGCCCGGTGTATCATATGGTGCTGAAAATGGTCAGAAATGTTGATGACGCTGAAGATTTAACTATTGAGGCCTTTGCTAAATCTTTCAAGAACCTCCACAAATTTAAAAAAGACTTTACTTTCAGTACTTGGCTGTTTAGAATTGCTACCAACAACGCTATTGATTTTATTCGCAAAAAGCGCTTGAATACCATGAGTATTGACACCTCCTTTACTGATGATAATGGTGATGCTGTTGGATTTGACGTGGAAGACCAAAATTTGAATCCTCAAGAGGTGGCTATTAAAAGCCAGAAAATAGAGCTCATTCAAATGTTTGTGACCAAACTACCGGCTAAATACCAAAGATTAGTAAGGCTGAGATATTTTGAGGAATTATCTTATGATGAAATCGCCACTGAACTTGACGCTCCACTAGGCACAGTAAAAGCCCAACTCCACAGAGCTCGTGAGTTGATGTATGATTTAGTAAAAAATAAGAAAGAGCATATTTAATCAGTAAGGTAAATGATTGGTTATTGCTAGCTTTGTATCCAACTATGTCTAACACTGCCCTACTCCTAAAATATTTCCCAGATCTAACTGCTGATCAACAAGCCAAATTCGAAGCGCTAAAAGATCTTTACGAAGAATGGAATGCACAAATCAATGTAATCAGCCGAAAGGATATTGATGAACTATACCTCAAGCATATCCTGCATTCTATGGCCATTGCCAAGGTGGTTAACTTTAAACCAGGCTCTAATGTGCTGGATGTAGGCACAGGCGGAGGGTTTCCGGGTATACCTTTAGCTATACTATTTCCTGACTCCAACTTTCATTTGATTGATTCTATTGGTAAGAAAATCAAAGTAGTTACGGCCATTGCAGAAGCTCTAGATTTAAAAAATGTCAAAGCTGAGATTATCAGAGCTGAAAAAATTAAGGATAAATACGATTTTGTTGTTAGTCGAGCAGTAACACGCCTCCTGCCATTTTACCGCTGGGTAAGAAACAAATTCAAAAAGGAGCGAAATCATAGAATTTCTAATGGTATCCTTTATTTAAAGGGTGGTGACTTACAAGATGAGCTAAGAGAAGCCAAGTTAAAAACTAAAATTTTTGAGTTGTCTGATTACTTTACCGAAGAATTTTTCGAAACTAAAAAAGTGGTTTACGTTCCCGTTAAATAATGATCAGATATTTACTATTAGGGCTACCGGTTACTCTCATTTTTATAGTTTTCTACACAGGATTTAATGACCCTAATCTTAGAGATGTGCGGCATCTGTTCTTCTTCACAATCACCACTTTTATCATTTATGCTTACCAGATTTCGAAGAATGAGTATCTAACCAGAAGAGCACGATGGTATTGGTATTTATGGCTTTTCTTTGTCCCTTCTATTACCGCAATCATCTATTGGTTTAAGCATTTGAATGTTGATGAAATAGAAGAGAATTAATCTCCTATTTTTTCCATTTCCAATCCTACTATTCCAAAGACCATTGAATAATAGTCCTTATTTTTTTCATTCCAGGAAAGTCTGAAAACATGCTTATGGATAATTTGACAGATTTTGGAGTCCAATATTTGGCTGAACATTTGTTATATCAGCATATGTGTAATACATTTGTATTACAATATAAAGAAAGAGAATATGCTTAACGTTCGTATTAACAAAGAGATAGAAAAAAAGCTGGAAGCATATAGTCAGCAAAAAAACCTTACCAAGTCTTCTATAGTAAAGGAGGCGCTGATTGCCTATTTAAGCAAACATCAGCTAAATGACTCACCGTATGATTTAGGCAAAGACTTATTTGGGCTAGATGGAAGTGGGGAAACAACAACTTCAACTACGTACAAAACTAAATTAAAGAAAAAGCTCAATGAAAAGTATTCTCATTGACGCAGGCCCTCTGATAGCCCTATTTAATAAAAGTGACCAATACCACTTAAGGGCTATGCAGTTCATTAAGGAATTTGAAGGCGAATTGTGGACTACATGGCCAGTAATGACAGAGGTTAGCCACATGTTAGACTTCAATATAAAAGTACAACTCAGCTTTCTTACCTGGATCGAACGTGGCGGGCTTAAAATATTTGATTTGAACAACTCACACCTTTATCGTTTTACAGAACTTATTGCCAAGTTTGATGACGTGCCAATGGACTTAGCCGATGCTTCGCTTATTGTTGTTTCTGATCTAATGAACTATAACGAAATAGCAAGCATCGATTCGGATTTTTACATTTACAGAAATGTTCGTAATCAATACCTCACCAATATCTTTATGACTAGTTGAAGCAAATCAATTGGAAAATTGAAACTGATATTCATGGCTGTTACTAGTACTACCTACCACATCATTCATCTATTGGTTCTAGCATTTGAATGTGGATGATATAGAAGAGAATTAATCTCCTATTTTCCTCTGAATTATAAGAGCTAATCCAGCATCTTTTCCGATATTTGATTATCCATTGAATATATGATTCTCTCCTGAATTTTATATCCAATCAATCACTACAACCACTGCATAATGTATATTATTTTTGATACTGAAACCACCGGTTTACCACATAGCTATAGCGCTCCAATATCAGATGTTGAGAATTGGCCAAGGCTTGTTCAGCTGGCATGGCAGCTGCATGATAATCATGGAAAACTTCTGAGTACCGGCAACTTCATCATCAAGCCTGAAGGGTTCACCATCCCTTTTAATTCAGAAAAAATACATGGCATCTCCACCAAACGTGCTCTGGAAGAAGGACATGATTTGGGTGAGACACTGGCCCAATTCAAAGTTGATTTAGATAAAGCTGAGGTTGTTGTTGGTCATAATGTTGAGTTTGATAATAAAATTGTTGGTGCTGAATTTTTCCGATTAGATAAAGAAGAAATTGGGCAAGGTCTTGTAGATCATGAGAAGATAGACACTTCATTAGTGTCAAAGGAGTTTTGTCAACTAAAAGGGGGTATTGGAGGCAAATTCAAATCTCCAAAATTGATAGAATTACATGAGAAACTGTTTGGTGAAGGCTTTGGTGATGCTCACGATGCAGCATATGATGTTGACGCCACTGCCAAATGTTTCTTTGGACTAATAAAAGAGAAAGTAGTTGAGCCACTAGGTGGTATTGCAGTCGAGGCTATTACTTATGAGCCTCCTAAGCTGGATGATGCCAATTTTGCCAAGAAAGACAAAAAAGGCAATGCAGATTTTGGTGGAGACACTGAAGCAGCTGAAGAAATTGATGCGTCTTTTGTTCACCTTCATGTTCATAGTCAATATTCAGTGCTTCAGGCCGTGCCTAATGTAAAAGGTATAGTAGCTAAAGCCAAGGAATATGGAATGCCTGCCGTTGGTCTTACTGACTTAGGCAATATGTTTGGTGCTTTCAAATTTGTAAGAGAAGCCAATAACAATGAAATAAAACCTATAGTCGGTTGTGAGTTTTTTGTTGCAGAAGAAAGGTTAACCTTAAAATTCACCAAAGACAATCCTGATAAAAGATACAATCAGGTGCTTATTGCCAAAAACAAAAACGGTTATCATAACCTTGCTAAATTAAGTTCATTGGCCTTTGTTGAAGGACTCTATGGTATCTACCCACGAATTGACAAGCAGCTCATTGAGCAATATTCGCAAGATGTAATTGCCCTTACTGGTGGACTATATTCTGAAATACCTTCACTTATTCTTAATGTAGGCGAGCATCAGGCTGAAGAGGCCTTTGTTTGGTATCACAATTTATTTAAAGATGATTTCTATGTTGAACTGATCAGGCATAACATGGAAGAAGAAAATCGTGTCAACGAAGTGTTGCTGCAGTTTGCTAAGAAATATGATGTAAAGGTTATTGCTGCCAATGATGTCTACTATCTGAATCAGGAAGATAGCGAAGCACATGATGTATTGCTTTGCGTGAAAGAAGGCGAAATGAAGTCCACCCCGATTGGTAGAGGTAGAGGTTTTAGATTTGGTTTTCCAAATGACCAATTCTACTTTAAAAGTCAGGAGGAGATGAAAGTCCTTTTTAGCGACATCCCTGAAGCCATTGAAAATTTAGCTGAGTTAGTTGATAAAATTGAAGGTTATAAACTAGACAGAGACGTTCTTTTACCTGCCTTTGATATCCCTGAAGAATTCAAAGATGCTGAAGATGAAACTGATGGAGGCAAAAGAGGTGAAAACGCCTATTTAAGAGAACTTACCTATATAGGTGCCGCTAAGCGATATGATGTTTTAACCGATGAGATTAAGGAGCGACTGGATTTTGAATTAGAGACCATCAAAAACACAGGTTATCCCGGATATTTCCTTATTGTTCAGGACTTTACCCGAAAAGCTCGTGAAATGGGGGTTTCGGTTGGACCCGGAAGGGGTTCGGCTGCCGGTTCAGCTGTCGCCTATTGCATAGGCATTACCAATGTTGACCCAATAGCTTATGATCTACTTTTTGAGCGTTTTCTAAATCCAGATAGGGTATCACTTCCCGATATTGATATTGACTTTGATGACGAA
This sequence comes from uncultured Roseivirgaceae bacterium, assembly GCA_964351175.1. GTDB lineage: Bacteria > Bacteroidota > Bacteroidia > Cytophagales > Cyclobacteriaceae > Fulvivirga. The sequence goes on from CAYGNU010000047.1 coordinate 12,830, forward strand.
GGTCGTGATAAGGTTATCCAATATGTGATAGATAAATATGGTAAAAATCAGGTAGCACAGATTATTACTTATGGCACCATGGCCGCCAAATCTTCCATCCGAGATGCTGCCAGAGTAATGGAGTTGCCACTGAATGAGGCTAATGACTTAGCCAAACTGATACCAGAACGACCTGGCACAACATTAGACAAAGCCTTTAAAGAGGTAAAAGAGCTTGAAGCTTTTAGACAAGGCTCTGATTTAAGGGCAAGAGTGCTTAATCAGGCTAAAGTGTTAGAAGGTGCTGTAAGAAATACAGGAACTCATGCCTGTGGAGTAATTATTACACCTGATGACCTTACCAAGTTCATTCCGGTTTCTACGGCCAAAGATTCTGAAATGCTCATTACACAGTTCGATAATAGTGTAGTTGAGAATGCCGGCATGTTAAAAATGGACTTTTTGGGTCTCAAGACATTGACTATTATCAAGTCCGCATTGAAGATCATCAAAGCGAGACATGGAGTTGAAATAGATATAGATACCATTCCATTGGATGATGAAAAGACTTATGAACTCTATCAGAAAGGACAGACCAATGGAACCTTCCAGTTCGAATCTCCAGGCATGCAGAAACACTTGCGCGCGCTAAAGCCTGATAAATTTGCCGACCTTATTGCCATGAACGCCTTGTACAGACCAGGGCCGATGGAATATATTCCAAACTTTATTGCGCGTAAGCATGGTGAAGAGCCTATCACCTACGATATCGCAGATATGGAAGAAAATCTTGCTGAGACGTACGGTATTACGGTCTATCAAGAGCAAGTGATGCTACTTTCACAGAAGTTGGCTGGTTTCTCCAAAGGTGATGCTGATGTGCTTCGTAAGGCCATGGGTAAGAAGATATTTGCCTTGCTAGAAAAACTCAAACCAAAATTTATAGAAGGTGGAAAGAATAATGGTCACGATCCTGAAGTTTTAGAAAAAGTATGGAAGGATTGGGAAGCATTTGCCGCCTATGCTTTTAACAAATCGCATTCTACTTGCTACTCCTTAGTGGCTTATCAGACGGCCTATATTAAAGCTCATTATCCTGCTGAATATATGGCCGCGGTGCTTACCCATAACCAAAGTCAGATTGAAAAGGTCACTTTCTTTATGGAAGAGTGTAGAAGCTTAGGCATAAAAGTTTTAGGACCTCATGTTAATGAATCCTTTAAAAATTTCGCTGTAAATAAAGATGGCGAAATCCGTTTTGGACTAGCAGCCATAAAAGGAAGTGGCGATGCCGCTGTAGAGGCCATTATTGAAGAAAGAAAAGAAAATGGCCCTTTCAAGGATATTTTTGATTTCGCAGAAAGAGTCAATCTAAGGACAGTAAACAAAAAAACTTTTGAATGTCTGGCTATGTCTGGCGCATTTGATTGCTTTGAGGAATATCATAGAAGACAATACCTCCATGCTCCTGAAGGAGATCAACCATAGATCGAAAAGATCATTAAGTATGCCAATAAAATGCAGCTTGAGGCGGACAGTGCCCAAGCAAGTTTGTTTGGGGGCGATACTGGGGTAGAAACGCCTAAACCTAAAATAGCGCCAATTGAACCTTTTGG
>CAYGNU010000048.1:0-14389 GCA_964351175.1 uncultured Roseivirgaceae bacterium
AATGATTGGTGTTTCTAATGGGATACCAAAAGAAGAAATTGAGGAAATGCTTAAAAATCCATCAAGGCCAATTGGAGATCTAGGTACTTTAACTGATGATCAAAAATTTGAGCACCTTTATCAAGTAGTTCAAATGATGAAAATTGATGGTCAAGTTTTTAAAAGCGAGATTGTCTTCTGCGAAGAAATAGCAGGTCGCCTTGGTTATAAAAAAGGTGTAATTGCAGAACTTTCATCAAAAATATATAGTGATCCATCAATCACTGCTGATAGGGAATCTTTGAAAAAGAAAGCACAGAAATTCTTAAAGTAATCTTCAAATCATTGATATTAAAAATGCACGCTAATTAGCGTGCATTTTTTTTGAGTAATGGTCTAAAGTGTCTCCATTAAATTTATAATACTCCCCAAGACAGTCGGCACTCATACACGAGTGAACAGGTAGAACACCAATTACATCTCCGACCTTCCATTTACCAATTTCTTCATTTGGCATATTAATGAGCCCATGTTCTTGTGAGATGCTTTTAAGATAAGCTCCCTCAATTGGCTTGCTCCAACCATTTTTAGAGATTTTCACAATTTTACCGAAGTAATCATGCCCATCAACTTCTATTACATCCTTAGCAAAATGAACTCCTCCTCCATAAATACAAATTTGATTATTATAATGATTGATAGACACAATAGGGCAGGCTATCGCTACACCTATATCAGAAAAGGAACATGACCCTATCTGCTCTTGCATAATATCATAAAATACAAAATTGCCTGGACTCAGAGCATCAATACTTTCAAAATGATCAACTACACTACAAGTTGGTGTATCTCCATAGCAAACCTCAATATCTGGGTAGGCTGATCTTATTGGGTTTAAAGCTGAAATAGCTTCACTATAAATATTCAATATTGCTTTATCTCCTCTGGCTCCGTAAGAATGACCAGCATGGAGATAAAACCCCTTTAAGTTTAACTTTTCTTTTTCTCTTATTTTATTAACTAGCTTTTGAATTGTCACCAAGTCCTTAGCATTCACCCCTGTTCGTCCCTTGCCAGAGTCTAGCTCAATATAAACTCCTAAACCTTGAGTTAGCTGATTTGAAAGCATTTCGATAACCTCTATATTATCAACTAATACATTGAGTTTGATACGTGAGGCCAAATTATTAATCAAATCAATTTGTCTGATATTACAGGGAAAAGCTACTTTAATCTCTTCCCATCCATCTCTTGAAAAATAATCTGCCATCCCTAGTGAACTGACAGTAATGTGCTTAACACCAACCTCTTTAAACCACTGTCCAATGGCAAGCGACTGATGGGTTTTGAAATGAGGTTCAAAACTCAAGTTATTTGCCTTTGCTTTAAGGGCCATGTTGCGGATATTTCTTTTGCAAATAGCCTCGTCAATGAGAAGTGTAGGCTTGACAATATTCATTACTTGATTTCTTTATTTTCATAAACGACTTCTCCGCCTATAATAGTCATAGCGACTTCAGTGGTTAAAATATCATTTTCAGGAATAGTCATAATATCATCTGAAAATACTGTGAAATCAGCCAATTTACCTTTTTCAATTGATCCTTTCACATTTTCTTCAAAGGCTCCATAGGCAGCATTCCATGTATATGATTTTAGCGCTTGCTCTCTGGTAAGCTTTTGCTCAGGCTCATAGCCACCTTCTGGTGTGCCCGCTAGCGTCTTTCTTGACACACTCGCATAAAAAGATGCTAAAGGGTTTACTGGTTCTACAGGCACATCGGTACCATTAACCAGCACTGCACCTGACTCAATAAGTGCTTGCCACATATAAGCACCTTCTACGATGCGCTTCTCACCAAGGCGATCAATGGCCCATGGTCTGTCTGAAGACATATGTACTGCCTGCATTGCAGGGATCACTTTAAGTTCTCCAAACCTTGGTATGTCATCTGGATGAAGATGTTGAGCATGCTCCACCCTATATCTAACATCTCCAACATTTCCATTTTCTTTAAATGCAGCCTCATATCTATCTAAAATTTCTTTATTGGCTCTATCACCAATGGCATGAGCACATACTTGGAATCCATGATCTAAACCATCTTTTGCTGTTTCAGCTACAAAATCCATGGGTATGGTAGGCATTCCGAAATGTCCAGGGCGGTCGGTATATTCATCTAACAACCACGCACCTCTTGAACCTAGAGCTCCATCACAATTTAATTTCACAGATCTTATGGTTAAAAGATTTTCTGCAGTATCAATTTCTGGCCCTTTCTCATACCATTCTTTCAAAAGCTCCTTATCAAAGCCTGTAAGCATTACATATAACCTCACTCCTAACTTTCCTTCTTCCTTATATTTTTTATAAAGTTCGATAGTTTCTCTACCTACACCAGCATCATGAAAACTTGTAATTCCATTTCTCCAGCTAGCTTCTATTGCTAACTGCAATGCTTGTCTATCTCTATCTTCCGTATTTTTGGGAATATTTTTAGTAATAGTAGTCATTGCCCTTTCATTAAATATTCCAGTCGGATTACCTAATTCATCCCTAATAATCTCACCTCCTTCTACTTCTTCTTCAGTCAGATTTTCTTTTGACATTTGCAGCACACCTGCAATTTCCATGGCTTTATTATTTGCAATTCCTGCATGACCACTTGCATGTCTTAAATAGACTGGATTATCTGGAGATACAGCACTTAATTTATCATGGGTTTGAAAACCTTTGATCATTGTCTCATTAGAGTTGTCCCACTTACTTTGGTGCCATCCCCTTCCTGTTATCCATTCGCCCGGCTTGGCTTTAGCTACAGCTTCTTCCACTCTTGCTACCATTTCATCATAACTTTTCACGTCCATAAGGTCTAGATCGAGCTCATTATACCCAAGACCCATAAAGTGTCCATGACCTTCGATGAAACCAGGAGTTAAGGTCTTACCTTCCAAGTCAATTATTTTGGTTGTTTCACCTTGGTATTTCTCCATTTCTTCATTTGTGCCTACATCAAGGATTTTATCACCTAGAACTGCAATGGCCTGGGCTTTACTGGACGTCTGGTTAACAGTGTATATAGTACCATTTTGTAAAATAGTGTCTGCCACTGGCAACTCCTTCTCGCCACATGAAACAAACAGGACAACCACCAGAATCAGATTCAAAAGATATTTTAGATAGAGGTTCATATTAAAGTTTTAATTTTCAGGTTAAATTCAATTCTTTGAATTTATCAAATAGCAATCAATAAAAATATAAATACTTCTATAATGCTTAAGAAAGCTTTACGAACAGCAATAGTAATTTTTATAATAACATCAAGTCAATGTGCTTATTCTCAGGGTGTGGGGGTATCTTTCTCATACTTCTTACCAAAAAATGGCTACTTCTCTACGCCAATTAGTCCATTCTCCTTAAGAGGGTTAGGTGTTAATTTTGGTGATTATATTGCTCTAAACAGTGGTTTCTCTCTGTATAGAATGTCAGGCATGAATGTAATTGATATGGGAGAACTAGAAACAAAAGACCCGATAGCAGGGCCGAACTTTACTGTATTGGTACCACTAGAGCTTGTGTTACAGTTTGCTGTAAATAATCAAGAGTTTAAGATAAAAGGTGGTGGTTTTGCTTTTCAATCATTCGATGACAAAATTAACTATGGCAACCTTGATAAAGCCATTAGAAAATTTGAAGGCTGGGAAGTGGCTAATTCGATCATAAATTTTGATGCAGGTCTAGGTCTTGGCTACTTCTTTGGAGCCGAATATATTATTTATGTCACACAACAATGGGGTCTTTCATTCGAGGCTAACTACTTTATAGGTGACGCAGATTTTCCTATCACCGGCAGTTACACTGGAGGTAATACCCTTGGACCATTAGAGACAAAATCTATTGATTATAAAGATGCCAAAATGGACTTTACGGGTCTTGAGATTTCAATTGGTGTAATAATAACACAGTAGGTTAGATTTAAGACAGGACTTTAGAATCAAGATATAAGTACCTGATCTTTCTACAAATCACTACTCTTTAGTTTATAATGTATAGCTGCTACAAACAGTACAATATATAAAATCACCACAGCCACAGCATCAAAGGCTACATAGTCTTGAATTTCCTGAAACCAATACCGTGGAAATGGGATTTCAATTAATGCGCTAAACGCTTGCAATGGAAAATAATCACCAATAAAATCAATACTGTCTGGCAAAAGCCCAATGACAGTTGCTTCAATTGGGCGGTACAAAAGCAGCATAAATACTGTTAAAGCTGACCTTTTGAATAAAACGGTCAGAAAGAATGCGAATATCAAATAAGCCAAAAGGTCCAGAAAATAGGCAAATACAAATTCAGAACCTGTGAATATGTCTCCATAGTCTAAATTTGGGGTATAAATTAAACCCGTAATCAGGCATGTAAAGAATACCAATATTGTTGATGCTACAGACAATAGTAAAATAGTTGCTAGTTTCGATTTCAAAAAATCGATCCTGCTAAAGCCATCTATAATGTTCTGTCTAACTGTTTTGTATGAGAATTCATTGGAAACAGAAATGATAATCACGATAGCCAAAAATATCTTTAAGAAGGTATAAACATAAGTTACATTTTGCCAGATATCTGTGAAATGTAAAACGGGTATTTTCATCGGATCAAAGCCATCAAACTCTGCACCTTTTACTTTTAACCACTTCAAAAATTCAATTACAGTAATAGGAATACTTACAATTAGAACTGCATAAAGAATATTTAACACATTAAACGCTCTATAATTAGTAAGCTTTATAAGGTCTATTTTTAATAATCTAAGCATTGTCTGATACAGCTAAAAGTTCAAGGAATTGTTTTTCGAGGCTCTTACGTTGCGTCACCAGATGTGACACTGTTATACCTTTACTGAATAAGAAGGTATTTAGATCCGAGGCACTTACTCCGTCCTCCAGATTTACAAGGTATCTATTACCTTCCTTCTCTACTTTAAGTGCCTTATCGTAACTAGCGAGTACTTCTTTTATATTCTCACTATCAGCCATAATCTCAACAGAAGAAGCACCCTTGCTTACCTCATCAACACTCCCTACGTGTATCAGATTACCTTTTTTAAGAACGCAGAAATGAGTACATACTTTCTGCACCTCATCCAAAAGGTGACTTGCCAAAATAATGGTCTTGCCTTCATTGGCAATTTGCTTGATCAATTCTCTTATTTCAGCAATTCCCTGAGGATCCAATCCGTTCGTTGGCTCATCTAAAATCATCACCTCTGGATCACAAAGTAGTGCTGAAGCTATAGAAAGGCGCTGCTTCATCCCTAATGAAAAAGTCCTGAATTTATCATCCTTTCTGTCAAGCAGCTCAACTTTTTTCAGAACAGGTTCAATGTTACTTTTATCAGCACCTTTAATCTCGGCAACAATTTGAAGATTCTTGGCAGCAGATAAGTAAGGATAAAATATAGGAGTCTCCAAAATGGCACCTATCTTCTTACGCATCTCTTTTGAGGCAGGCTTACCAAACCATGCAAATTCACCACTGGACTTATTAATTACATCTAATAAAATACCAAGAGTTGTTGTCTTACCACTGCCATTTGGCCCTAAAATACCAAAGACCTGTCCTTTACTAACTTCTAAAGAAAGATTATTAACCGCGGTTAAGCGGCCATATTTCTTAGTTAAGTTTTTAATTGATAGTACTGATTCCAAATTGAGTTCTGATTAATTTCTTAATAATACGAATTTTAAGAATGCTTTGTAAGAATTGAACACTTAGTGGGTTCAATTTCTGACTAATGGTAATAAATACTTCTAAGAGTAGGTTAAAATAGGTTAACTATTAATGATTTATTTATTAAGAGCCTGAACTTTTGAGATTATACTACCTATTTTATTTAAAGGTATAGAGCCTTTAATATCTAGAACAGAAACACTTTCATCGTCCTGCATGAGCATGACGATACCCGTAGTGACGCCATTATTTTCCTGTATGTACGCATTAACATTCATTCCCTCATGGCGCATAGTCATCAGGTCTTCAAAATCTTCATCTCTATAGTCCTCAACCATCTCAGCATAGTCTTCGCTATCAAAATCATCGGCCTTCTTATCCACTCTAATAAATTTCATCTTCTCAATTTGCTTGATCATTTCAGCAAATTCTGGATCGTCAGTTTGGTTAAGCATTTTTAGCGTATTGCTATAAAAAAAGAGTACAAATGCATCTTCATGATCCTTATGAAATGACTGTGTTGTCTTGCTCTGGGCGGATGCCATTAGAGGCATTAAGACTGCTAAAAAAACTATAAATCTCTTCATCTTCTGATATTTTAAAAGCCTTCAATAGTACTGCCCACCATTAACATGGCAGGCAGAAATTTCTGTTAGAATGATACTGATTTTACAAATGTAAAAACATGTAATTAATGCCAGTTGTCATGGTTCTTAGCCATGTACGCTAGATCTTTCATCTCAATTATACCATCAATATTGATCAGTGTAAAATCATCATCATCGCTATTGATTAACATTAACATGTTATTGATCTTGTCGCCACCAGTTTTAGCCATAAAGTAAACTCTGTCACGACCCTCTCTTACAGTCATCAACTCCTCATACTTCTCTGATTTAAGTTTGTTCTTTAAGTCATCAATATCTGATGTCTCAAGACCTGCCCTGTACATTGGGATAGACAAAATATTCATTGACTTAATACCAGAAGCTAATCTTCCAATTACCTCAGCATCTTCGTCCTCATCTGCAAACTTTGCAATATTTGCTACCAGTTCGAAAATACCTCCATTCAGTGATACCACTTTTGCATCTCTGTCATTCTTGTACTTGTTACTAAAATCTTCTACTGCCTTGCTTTGACCAAAAGTGAAAGACGCAATTGCAGAGAATAAAACGATTGACATTACCTTTTTCATAATCTTATTTATTTTGAGTTGTAAATTGTTGTTTATTTTTTAATTCTTTTTATCAAGCTTGTTGAGGTTGTCCAAACCATCGATATCCATAGCTTTTGAGATTTTGGCTACCTGTTTCAAATCGATCTCTCCAAAAATTGTGAGGATAAAGAATTGTGAATCGCCACCCATCAGCATAACCAGTTCGCTTATTTTGCCATCCTTTTCCTTGATCATGAATTTCATATCCTTGTCTTCATCACGAACTGACATAAGCTCTTCAAATTCTGCTTTAGGAAGTTTAGATAACGCTTCATTGTACAATGCCTTACCATTGCTAATATCTTCTTTAGCTAAAATTTTTAGACCCTTAAGCTTACCGATAGCATCCATTATCTCCTTATCTTCCTGAGATTCCATCTCTAGATCAGTAAAGAGACTAAACATACGGCTGGTGATAGACACATTGGTATATGACTGATCAGAAGCATATTTTTCAAAAAATCTTGAAATGGCATCCTGTGCATTTAGTTGAGATGCACTAGCCAATATCGTTATAATAACTACTAACTTTTTCATGTCTTTATATTTAATATCTTAATTCTATAATTGATTATTTTCTTTTACCTTCTCTTGTGCTTCATTAAAAGTAGATAGCTTTTTTACCTCTTTTCTACCCTTATTAAAGTTTTTAGAAATCATTTGCAAAGCTTTCTTAGTCTCTTCAAATGCTTTTTCTGGATCTTCAAATGTATCTGATACGTAAGGCTTCATTTCTTCCTTACTCAACTCCTCTTTGATAAAATACCCTGCTGTGATAAGGATCAAACCTACGGCTGCTACCTTAACTACATTACCAAAGAGCTCTATTATCTTACTTTTCTTTTTAACCTTTGGCTGAATATTCTCTATTTCGTCAAGTATTCTCTGATCAAAAAAATTATCAAGTCCTCCTATCTTCTGTTCTCTTTCATAGTATCTAAAGAGTGGTGCTACATTAGCATATTTCTTATCGTACTCTGATTCATTAAAATAAGCCCTAAGTTCTTTTTCTTCATCCAATGAAGTTTCGCACTCCCAGTACTTTTTTAATAAGTCGTCTATTTTATTGGAGTCCATAAGCATTCATATTTATAATATTTTCTTTTACCGCTTTTCGAGCCCTAAACAAATTCACTTTTACTTGATTCATGTCGATATCTAGTATATCGCCAATTTCCTTATAACTATAACCTTCTACATCTCGCAGTTGTATAATCTGCTTTTGTTTATCAGGTAGTGCTGCAATGAACTTTCCTAAATTTCTCATAGTATCATCCATTTCTGTAGAACGATAGGGTGTTAATCCTTCGCCTTGACTAACATCAAAACCTTCCTGAATATGATCTGTCATTTTTCTGGCCTTTGACTTTATCTTATCAAGTGAAAGGTTTCTGGTGATTCTCATGCACCAAGCTTCCATATTTTCGAGTTGATCCATTTCCTCTCGTTTGTTCCAAACTTTGATGAACACCTCTTGTACTATATCTTGGGCTTCATCCTGATCTCCTAGCATCTTAAATGCAAATCGATAAAGTTTATCTTTGGTCGGAAGGACTCGGATTTTAAAAGCTTCTAAACTCATATTCATAGGCAAGACGACCAAGTGTGGGGGATGTTACAAGGTAGTGAAAAATATTTTTAATTCCCCCTTGGTGAAGGGGGTCAGGGGGATAGAAAAAGCATTATATTTATTTTATAAATTAAACATTTGACAAAATCGCATTACAATAAAAAACTAAAACCTCTGGCAAGGAATCTAAGGAATAATAGCACTCTGGGAGAAATAAAATTATGGAGTGAAGTACTTAGAGCAAAAAGGTTTTATGGTTATCAATTCAACAGGCAGTATGCTATAGATAATTATATTGTTGACTTCATCTGCAGAAGATTAAAACTTATAATAGAAGTAGATGGAATGTCTCATCAATATAAAGTAGAAGCTGATAGAAAACGAGATGAGGTTCTAAATAGTCTTGGCTATGAGGTTTTAAGAGTAACTGAAAGTGAAGTGATGAATGATATTAACAATGTAATCAGATCCATAGAATTTTATTTGCCAGATGAGATTAAATCCCCCTAGCCCCCTTTAGGAAAGGGGGAACTTTCAAACTCCTATTACCTTACCCTCAACTATAGGATAGACCCTATCTTCCTTCTTAAGCGATAATTTATGGAGCCCTGTAAATTCTCCAAAGGCAGGAAGTAAACCCTGTTTTTTACCGAAATAAAAACAAGGCAGTCTAATTCCCTGCTTTGCTCTACCTCTTAGAACAACTCCGGGATGGATATGACCAGCAAGGTTATAACCTTCAAAATCCTCCAGTGGCTCATGTGAAATAATAAACGGTTCAATTAGAATTGGCTTCTTATAAATGATGATACCATATTTTGTGAATTGACGGTCACTCATAATATCATGATTACCTATAACCAGATCAAACTTAATCTCTGGAAAAGAATTAATAAACGTTCCGAAATCTTCCCATGATGGATTGTAATGACTATGAAATAAATCACCCATGAACATCACACGTTTTATGTCATAGTGTTGCAGCAGCGAAATGAGCCTTTCAATATTTTGATTGTTAGATTGTGAAGGAACAGCAATTCCTGACCGTCTAAAATGATTGACCTTACCTAAATGCAAATCAGCAATCAATAGCATTTGATGCTTTGGCCAGTAAATAGCTTTTTCTCCTAGCAGCGTTAATTCTTCACCTTCAATATTTACCTCCATTACTTACGAAGATAATTCAATAGTGAATATTTTGCCTAACCTTCAGAAGGTTGAGTATATTCCCTTATCTTAAGTATCTCAAATTTTTACAATTATGAAAAAATCAATATTACTTGTGCTCTTGTTTGTGGTTACTACCTCACTTTTTGGACAGGGAACAAACAATTACAAGATCAGTCTTAATCATTTAGCACTATCAGTAAAAGATGTTAATGCATCAGCTGACTTTTATAAGAATGTTTTAGACCTTGAGGAAATTACAAACCGAACAGAAGTAGAAGGGATCAGGTGGTTTTCATTCGGTGAAGGAAAGGAACTGCATTTAGTTTCAGTTATAAAAGAACCCGTGACCTTAAACAAGGCCGTACATTTTGCCATAACATCGCCTAATTTTGATGCACTCGTTAAGAAGCTCGAAACTTCAAAAATCACTTATTCAGATTGGCCTGGCACATTGGATAAAATTACAATTCGTGCTGATGGAATTAAACAAGTTTATATTCAAGACCCTGACGGTTATTGGATTGAAATAAATAGCGTAGGGCAAGAAAAAAAATAAAGATGCCAATGTTTATTTTTGGCAACGTGTATAACTAACCTATGAAAGACAAAAGTAATACTGACCAAGCACAACCAAATAATCCTTTGCATGGCATCAAACTAGCTGACCTACTAGAACAACTGGTAGAAAAATACGGCTGGGAAAACCTTGCCCTAAAGGTAAATATCAACTGTTTTAAAAATAATCCAACCATAAAATCGAGTCTGACATTTTTAAGAAAAACGCCATGGGCAAGAGAAAAAGTGGAGCGTCTCTATCTTAGAATGATTAAAAAGTAATTAGCTAAATAAAATTTACTAAGAAATCAATATGAAAAAGATCATAGTAAGAGTTTTTCTAGGAATACTCTCTTTAGGAATACTTTTATTCATTATTGGAGCGCTTTTCATCAACTTCTCACCTGACTTTGGAGATGCCCCTTCAGGTGAAAGTTTAGAGAAAATTAGAGCATCCAAAAATTATGATGGAGAGAAATTTATAAATCTTGTTAAGACTGAGGTACAAACTCCTGACCCTCAAAATGACCAGTCAATGGCTGGCTTTATTTATCAAAATCTTTTTCCTGCAAAAGATAAAAACCCTTCCAAGCCATTACCTTCTTTGGTACTTAAAGGTGATGAACTGAAAGATGGGAATTTTGCTTGGCTTGGTCATTCAACCATTCTGATGAAGACAGAAGGAAAAGTAATTATTATCGATCCGATTTTCAACAATGCTTCTCCAGTACCGGGGTCTGTGCAACCATTTGCTATGGAAAATACCCCAACTATTGATGATCTGCCATCAAAAATAGATGTAGTGTTAATATCACACGATCATTATGATCACCTTGATTATAAAGCTATTCAGGAACTGGACAAAAGGGTTTCCAAATTTCTGGTGCCGCTAGGTGTTAAGGCTCATCTTCTTTCTTGGGGTGTAGATGATACTAAAATTGAAGAAAAAGATTGGTATGAGAGTTTTTCATATGACTCAATCCAATTTACTTTAACACCTTCACGCCATTTTAGCGGCCGAGGTTTAAGCAATCGATTCTCTACATTATGGGGGTCATGGGTGATAAAGTCTAATAGTCTCAACATCTTTTTTAGTGGTGACAGTGGCTACTTTGATGAGTTTAAGAAAATAGGAAAAGAGTTCGGGCCTTTTGACATTGCTTTTATGGAAAACGGTGCCTATAATACTAATTGGAGAGAGATACATTTTATGCCAGAACAATCTGTGCAAGCGAGCATTGATCTGAAGGCAAAGATGATGTTCCCGATCCACTGGGGTAAATTTGATCTTTCCGTACATCCATGGAAAGAGCCCATTATGAGAGCTACAAAAGCCTCAGACCTAAAAGGTGTATCGCTAGTCACACCATATATAGGCGAAGTGTTTAATTTAGAGAATCCTCCCAGTCAGGTGTGGTGGGACTTTTAAAATGGTGAGATAAACTAAAATGGTAACTAGATTAAATCAATACATTTCACTTAACCTTTGAGCTAAAACTTGACTCTTGAAGACTTTTTTTTATCATCGTAAAGATTGCAAAAAAGTAATCCATTTAAAAGACGCATATAGATAATTAGTAGAGTGATGAAGGTTATTTACGACAAAGTAAAAGGTTTGAAATGGCTAATATTATTTCTAATGATAGTTTCAAGCTGCAATACAAATAAAATTGAAAAATTATATCTGGAGAGTTATTCACCAGACTCACTCAATAAAATACAAAATTGGGGTAACATAGTAAATACTGATACTATCATTGATTCCACCCTTTATTCACTATACGAATATGATAGGTATATTCCCAGATATAAATTCATTCATTCTTCAAAATCAGTATTGAGTCAAGTCATAGTGGAAAATACAAGTGATAGTATGAAATTTACACTAAAAAAACCTTCGGGACTTTGGATCGCAATTCATGAATTAGATTCAAATAAAAGAATCACTACTAATCACTGGGGACCGAAAACATCAAATTTCCCCAGACAAATGACAATTCATCGTGACAGCTTGAAAAGCACAATGTTTTATTTAAATGATTATGGTCTCCATATGATTTACGACTCGCTATCGAAATATGGTGAAAACGAAGTTTTTGGAATACAAACCAACAGATATTATTTAATCAATCTCTAGAAATGTAAAAAAGTATCACTCAACTGTACATTCAAACATAAAACACCAAATCCTTTTTTGGTTTAGGGCTCAATTTCTTGAGCTACTTTTTATAAAGTAAATTTTCTATATTGAACGGGTTACAATCTTTATTCATTCACATGAAGACATAGATTAAAACTACTTACCCAAACTGCTCAATCACCTGTTTCAGTTGTGCTGGCTGCACAACTCCTGATTGCTGCCATTTTATCTGACCATTCTTAAATAATATCAAAGTAGGTACTCCCCTTACCTGATACTTGCTAGCCACTGCCTGGTTTTTATCTACATCTACTTTTATAATTCTTGCCTTATCACCAATGTCAGATTTTAACTGGTCTAACATAGGTGCCATCATTTTACATGGGCCGCACCAAGTGGCAAAGAAATCGACCAACACTGGCTGGTCACTATTGATCAAATCATTGAACTTTGACATATCCTTATATTTACAATTAATAAACACCAAAAGGCTACTATATAATTCCTTCGATTACAGAAAAAAAGAAGAATATCTCCGAGTCAAAATAAGTTATTTATCTTCGCCCTTTTATTGATGATAGCACTGTGCAGCAAATAGACGAACAACTCAAAAAACTACTTACTCTACTCAAAAAAGAGAAGGACGCTGATCTGGAACAATACAAACTAAAAATGACCAGCACTTCGTATAATGAGCGAAGGAAAAGAGGCGTTTGCTGGTATCCTGTACAGGTTGAAAAAACAGATTTTGACGCTGGTGAAAGACCAATTATTAAAGTATCACGACCACCAGAACATCGTGAATCGCACATGTTTCAATCTGGAAAAATGGTGAGTTTCTTTTCCAATGCACAAGGGAATGATGAATCATCCGAGGCAATTACTGGTGTGGTAAACTCAGCTGGCGAATCGCACATGATGATTACCTTAAATAGCGATGACAAACCGAGCTGGATTCGAGATGGTAAACTCGGGGTACAATTACTTTTTGATGAAAATAGTTACCGTGAGATGGAGCGTACCATCAAAAACTTGATCAAAACGGAAGATTTTAGAGTTAAACATTTAAAAAACATTTTATTAGGTGATAAGCAGGCACAGTTTGATGAAGCAGAACCTGTAACTATCCCTGGATTAAACCCAAGCCAGAATGAAGCCCTTAACAAAGTCTTAAATGCACATGATGTCGCCATCATTCACGGTCCTCCAGGTACGGGTAAAACCACAACTATCATAGAGTCGATACTACAGACGCTGAAATCTGAAAAACAAATACTAGTCTGTGCACCGAGCAATGCTGCTGTTGATCTATTGGTAGAGAAATTAAGCGACCGAGAAGTTAATGTACTACGCATTGGTCACCCAGCCCGAGTAACGGAAGAAATGCTTGGAAAAACCTTAGATGCTAGGGTTGCAAATCACCCTGATTACAAGGATTTAAAAGGGATGCGTAAAAAGGCAGAGGAATATTTCAGTATGGCCAAAAAATACAAGCGTTCTTTCGGCTATGCAGAACGAGAGCAGCGTAAACTTCTATTTGAAGAGGCCCACCAACTAAAAGATGCTGCAGACCAGTTGAACTTCTATATTTCTAATGACATCATCGAGAAAGCGCAGGTAATTGCCTGTACGTTGGTGGCTGCCAATAATTACAATATTAAAAGTTTAAAATTCAAAACTACTTTTATCGATGAAGCCGGTCAGGCTTTAGAACCTGCCTCTTGGGTTCCTATTTTAAAATCTGGCCGCGTAATTTTTGCGGGTGATCATTTTCAGCTTCCTCCAACCATCAAATCATATGAAGCGGCCAAGGCAGGACTAGAAGTTACCTTATTTGAGAAGGCTATCAATGGCAACAAGGCTGATGTAATGCTCAAAGAGCAGTACCGCATGAATGAGGCTATCATGCAGTTCTCAAGCGATTATTTCTACAAAAATGAGTTGAAGGCCAATGCTTCAGTAGCCCACTGGACAGTATTTCAAGGTGATACACCCATTGAATTTATCGATACTGCTGGCACT
>CAYGNU010000049.1:0-14381 GCA_964351175.1 uncultured Roseivirgaceae bacterium
TATTAATCCGAGTCCTGAAAAAGGTTAAATCAATATAAAAGCAAAAAGAACACATTGAACGGCGCCGGAAGCTCCAAAAGTTGCATAATCGTGATTGTCTTTGTGTTTAATAAGAGACGGCACTGAAGATGCAATCAATCCTGTGAAATAAAGAATCAAGAAATGAGTCTGCCCAATTGTTTGCTCCATAACCGGACCAAAAAAGAAGAGCGTAAACATGTTGAACAGTAAATGGCTAAAACTTCCGTGCAGAAATCCGGAAGTAATCAGCTCATACCAGGTATTATGGCGAATGGTTCGGTAAGGCATAAACAGCCCAATTTCCATAATTCTTGGAACTGAAAAAGCCACGAAAGAAACGATTACATTAATTGCGATAAGGGTGTATGTAATAGGCATTATTTTTTTTGGATGTAGTTACCAACTATTGCAGATTTATCAAAATTGTTTGAACATTGATTTTGATCAGCCGAAGTAGCTCAGCTGGTAGAGCAACGCTCTCGTAAAGCGTAGGTCGTGGGTTCAAATCCCATCTTCGGCTCATAAAAAAAGCCTCTTGAACCAACAAGAGGCTTAGAAGTCATCGTTTAGAATATCTATTTCTTCTCAGATTTAAGCTTTTCCACTTCTTTTGTTAATCGCTCAATTTCTGCTTGTTGTTCTTGAACTGCTTTAATTAATACCGGGATTAATTCTGTATAGTTCATAGACTTGTAATCCATAGACTTCAAAGTTTTTTCGTCGCTAGTTACACTAGGTCCGGAAACCGTAGAAGCACCTTCTTCATAATAATGAACGTTATCTTTAACCAAACTAGGAATTACTTCCTCTACTTCCTGTGCAATTAAGCCAAAATGTAGTCCTGTAGAAAGTTTAAGCCCGTTATATTCTCCGTTTCCTCGGAAATTATAGGTGGTAGGGTTTAGTTTCATAATCGTTTCCAACCCGTTTTGTAAAGGCTGAATATTTTCTTTCAGCCGTCGATCTGAAGTATTATTCAAAGCTCCTGAATAATTCAAATCTCCATTTACATACACATTTCCGTTAAGCTCTGCTGCCGTTGCAGCGTTTACAATCAGCCCTATGTTTGAGGTTCCTCCATTTACATTAAGCTCCATCCCTACATTGTTATTATCGCCATTAACAAGCCCCCAGAACCCTCTATTTAATGTAGTAGATCCGTTTACGATTGTTTGAACACCTGAGTTTAGACCGCTTGCTGTAGTGCTTACTCTAAATTCAGAGCCAAGATTTACTCGTGAACCTTGATCGCCAGCAACTTCTACATCAAGACCATTATTACCATTGGCATTACCTGATACAAAGGTTCCATACCCAATATTAAATGTTCCGGCATTCCCATCTACTTCGTTGCCAATTGCTACTAGTTCACCATTTCCAGCTCCTGTTGCATACGTATAAGCTCCAAAATTCAATTTTGATTGAGAAGCAGCTTGTCCATAAAGTCCATATCTAGTTCCTCCATTTGTAGCACTTGAATTAAATGCTGAGCCAAGCACACCGATGTGGGCACCACCACCCAACCCATCTGCTCTTCCGTTTATAGCATATTGAGATGCATTATTCGAAGCATCTTCTAGAATTTGCCCAAACACAGGTCGGTTTCTACCAGTTGAATATCCTTTCACATTTAAACCAAGTGCAGATTCGGTTTCTGCCTGAGTTCCATTAACAGTAATCGTTAGTGAGTCCTGTAAATTTGGATCGTCCGTATTGATTTGAATTAAATCTGAAAATCCACCTGCACCTAATCCACCATGGATTAGTGCTCCGTTTACAATTACGTCTCCATTAAAAATGGCAGCGGTATCGGCATTTACTTCCATTCCAATATTAGATGTCCCACTGTGTACATTTAGCCGAAGTCCCGTATTGTTAGATGTTCCACTTACTTCTCCATCAAAACCTGTACTAGAAGTTGATGAACCAGACGCTTCAGCTCTTACACCAATATTTGCACCATCTGCGCCTATTATACTTGTCCCAATCACTCCAAAATTGCGTAGACTTCCCGAAGATCCCGAAGCTATACCCTGCACTCCTGTATTACCATTTAGGTTTCCATTCCCGATAAAGTATCCCCCTAAATTAAAAGACCCAAAATCAAGGCTTTCCCCTCCTACTTCTGTCTCACCGCTACCTTCTCCTAGAGCAAAGCCATGAACACCCATATTAAATTTTGCTTTAGAAGCGGCCTGTCCATAAGCTCCCATTCTTGCATTACCCGTAGCTTCAAAGTTTACCGCGCTACCAAAAGTACCGATATGAGTACCTGAACCTAAACCATTTGCAAAACCTAATACTCCACGTTGATTAAATACATTGGAAGCCTCACTAATTGCCTCTCCCCAAACAGCCCCATTATAACCGGAACCTTTACTAAAAACCTGAAAAGGCTTTGCCGTTTTTTCTGAATTCCCTTCAATATTTATTATGAAAGAAGAATCTTCATCTGCAGTATTTAAGTTTATTTCTAATGGAAAATCACCTGTTGAGCCACCACTATTTACTACATCTCTTGCCAAAAGAGCGTATGGAACGGAAAGCAATCTAGATGTTCCTAACTCTTCATAGTCTGTACCTCCGGCAGGGTCAATTTCTAGCTTTACAAAATGGTTGTCACTCCCCCAGGTAACGCTCATAAAGTTGTTACCCTCTGCTGGAGTACCTTCGCCAATCACCAGTTGAATTAGCCCTATTGCATTTGTAGTGATTGTATGACTTTCAAGATAAACTACTTCCCCAGTTTCAGAGCCTTTAAGCACACTTACCTGAACTCCTAACTCCTGATTTAGCAATGGAACTCCATCTGTTCCTCTTGCAACTGCCTGAAAGTTGAATCCTTCAGGTACTTGAGCATATATATTTGTAGAAAGGAAAAGAACAAATAGTAGCGTTGTTAGTTTTTTCATTTGATTAATCATGGTTACCTTTTTCATAATTATTTAATTAAAATCATTTTTTTTGTTGCAATGATGTTTCCATTAGCAACCAGCCGATAGAAATACATGCCACTTGAATAGGATGCAGCATCAAATCGAGCCGTGTGAAAACCTGCTGATGTTTCGCCATCAATTAATATTGCAACCCGCATTCCTATAGAATTGAATATTTCCAATTTCAAATCAGCTTTTTTAGGAAGTGAAAACTCAATATTTGTGGAAGGATTAAATGGGTTTGGATAATTTTGGCTCAAGTTAAATTCTTTAGGCAAATCAACTTCAAACTCCTCATTTGAGGTTAGAATCCCTCCATTAATACCAGAGAAACCAGTATTAAATGAAAGTGTTTCTGAGCTAAAATCACCTGAAATCACTTCCCCTACCGAAAAGGAAAGAGAGAGAGAACTATTCTGTTGAAAGCCTCCCATCGGAGAAATAAGTACCTGAGCTTTTATACTCAATGGGGTAACTAAAATTATTATCAGTACAAAAAACAGTAGTTTTTTATTCATATAGCCCTCAATTTTTTTTGATAAATAAGTGAAAAATGTTTCTATCAACAACTTTATTATCTCATCTTCAATATTTGTTTTTTTGAACAATTTAAAACTACCCTTTTATGTAGTTTTTAGAATATTTTAAAAGAAAATATCTTTTGACCTACTTAATCAATTCATCCTCTAACGGTTCTACATATCGAGCCGAGAAAGAACTGTTCTTTTTAATCTCTCCTAGTTTCTATTTACAGGATTTGAAAATATATTTACCCTAAGGCAAAATCTATCATCTACTCATATTATGAATCGTTTTAAAAATGCAGTAGCAATGCTGTTTATGTCCCTGCTTTTTGTATCCTGCGGTGTTACCAACAGAACTACTACTTCAAATTCAGGCTCTTCATCAACCCCTTCTTCCACTTCAAGAAGCTCATCAAATAATATGAGTGCAATAGAAACCGGTGAAGCTAGTTGGTATGGTCCGGATTTCCATGGCAGGTTAACCGCTAATGGCGAAAAATATGATATGAATGGGATTACTGCGGCTCATCGTACCCTTCCCTTCAATACCAAAGTATTGGTAGAAAACTTAGACAACGGTAAAACAGTAGAGGTTCGAATTAACGATCGTGGTCCTTTTGCTAAAGATCGTATCATCGATCTTTCTAAAGGAGCCGCTACCAAAGTAGATATGATTGGTCCCGGTACTGCACGGGTAAGAATCTATCTTATTGGAGATAATGATTTACCCGGAAATCTGAAAGAAGCCAAATATACGGTACAGCTTGGCTCTTACTCAGATAAGGAAGCCGCAGAGAAAAAATCAAATGAGATACGAAGCAGCTATGTTCAAGAAGTTCAGGTTAATGGAGATACCTTTTATAGAGTATATTTTGGGGATTTTTATAACCCTGCCATTGCGCTTGAGGCTCAGAAACGGTTAGAAGACCTTGGTCATGAAGGCTTCGTAAAACAACTTGGCAATGATTAATTTTACTTTCGGGATTGATACGCTTTGATTTTAGGTTATCAGCCTGAATTAAAGAAATCAATTTCATGAAAAAGAAGATTATTGTTATTGGAAGCGGCTTTGGCGGACTAGGTGCAGCTTCACGTTTACTATCAGCCGGACACGATGTAACCATTCTTGAAAAAAGAGACAAGCTTGGTGGACGTGCCTACGTGTACGAGCAAAATGGCTTCAAATTTGATGGCGGTCCAACGGTAATTACTGCTCCCTTTATGTTTGATGATATCTGGGAGGCAGCAGGGAGAAAGCGCTCTGATTATGTAGAATTTGTTCCATGTGATCCCTTTTACAGAATTTTTGATCATAACAAAGAGGTCTTCAATTACAATAATGATCATGAATTCACGATCAAGGAAATTGAGAAAAGAAGTCCGGGAGATGTAGCCGGATATGAGAAATTTCTGGGCACAACCAAAGCCATTTTCGATAAAGGGTTTACCGAACTTGCCGATCAACCTTTTCTGAAATTTACTGATATGCTAAAAGTAGCCCCTGATCTCATCAAGCTTCAATCCTACAAAAATGTATATAAGTACGTAGCTCAATTCATTAAAGATGATTTTCTTCGCCAATGCTTTTCATTCCATCCTCTGCTTGTTGGTGGAAATCCTTTTGATACTACCTCCATCTACGCAATGATCCATTACCTTGAAAGAGAATGGGGCGTACATTACGCGATGGGTGGAACCGGCGCCATTGTTAATGCATTTGAAAAACTGATTACCGAGCAAGGCGGGAAATACCACCTTGAAACAGAAGTGGATGAAATTCTGGTAAAGAATGGAAAAGCTGTTGGGGTTCAACTAAAGAATGGTGAAAAACTAGATGCGGATATTGTTGTTTCAAATGCTGACGTAGGATTTACCTACAAAAATATGATCGACGCTAAACATCGAAAAAAATATACGGATCGAAAAATAGATCGCACCAAATATAGCATGTCACTTTTTGTAATTTATTTTGGAACTAAGAAGCGCTATTTAGATTCAGGATTAGCTCATCACAATATTATTCTTGGTAAGAGATACAAAGGTTTATTAGATGATATTTTCCATAAAAAACATGTAGCAGATGATTTCTCTCTTTATTTGCACATGCCCACCATTACTGATTCCAGTATAGCTCCGGAAGGTCACGAAGGGTTTTATGTACTTTCCCCGGTTCCTCATTTGGATAGCGGAACCGATTGGAATGAGTTTGCTCCAAAATATCGAGATGCCATTATGAATTTTTTGGAAGAGAATTACTTACCTGATCTTCAGGAGAATTTGATTGCTGAACATTACATTGATCCACTTCACTTTCAAGATGTATTAAACAGTCATAAAGGATCTGCTTTTTCAGTAGAACCAATACTGACTCAGTCAGCATGGTTCCGACCTCACAATAAATCGGAAGATGTAGACAATCTTTACTTTGTTGGAGCCGGAACTCACCCCGGAGCAGGATTACCCGGAGTACTTTCTTCTAGTATTATTGCTGAGAATTTGATTGGGAAGGCTTGATAATTCCATACTTAATAGATTCCATAATCTCTAGGGTAGATCTCGCATTATCCCAATGGCCGGTTGTTACAACAACCAATTCTAGTGATGGAACAACAAAAATATGCTGCCCCCCAGAACCTCCTGCAAAAAAATGAAATGGTGTATCGTCTTTTGATAACATCCAATGGAACCCATAATCCATTAGTGAATTCCCTTCCACTCTGTTTGAGATCATCTGTTTAACCCAATCATTAGAAATTACTTTTTTCTTTTTCTGGACTCCTTCATTTAAAAGCATCTCGCCAATCTTAATCAAGTCTCTTGGTAACAAGTATAATTCAGAATTCCCCCTGTATTCTCCAGCATTATCAGCTTCCCAATAAAAATTCTTGATATCTAAGGGGTCAAATAAATACTTCTTGGCGAACTCTTTAGTTGATATACCACTACTTCTTGAAATAATACCAGATAGCAAATGAGAAACTGCTGAATTATATGAAAATTTAGTACCTGGCTCCGAATCAAAGTGAAAATTGTTTAGCACAAAACAATGAGGCGAATCATTAAACCACCATTCATCCTTTATTAAGGCCCTGTTATCCCACTGTATGCCAGATTGCATAGATAGTAGATTTTGTATTGTGATACCTCCCTTTTCAACAAATAAATCTTCTTTTACACACTCATCGAAAAAAGATAGTACGGGTTGGTTTATATCCTTTATAAATCCGTGATCAACAGCAATTCCTACCAGTAATCCAGTGATACTTTTCGTGACAGATTTAACATTGTTCAAACTATCTTTGGTAAATCCATTATAGTAGTATTCTGTTATTAGTTTGTCATTTTTGCTAACCAATAAGCTGTGAATATCTTCCTTTAGTATCGGTGTACTTTTGTATTTCTTATCTACTTCATCAACAAGATTTATAAGAAACCGTGCAGTATTTTCTGATTGAGCTTTTACTACTGAGGTACATAGAAAAATATATATAATCGTATAGAATACAGCTTTCATTCTTAGTCCTGAATATTTTCAAAACACCAAAATACATCTGCAATTATCCATTTACCATCTAGCTTTGCTAAATGGATATACTCTTTCCACCTTGTATTTGGGTACCCTGTTTCCAGTACTGCTGTGGCAACACGTTGGTCGATAAATATTTCTGATACGATATTTTTCTGCATAGAAAGTGGCATTGCTCTATTGTTACTCAACATTGTTCTTAAATCTTCTTTTGAGTAATCTCCACTCAATGTACCGTCTATATTGACTCCTCTTTTTGATAATCTCTCATGAAGGAATACTTCCATTTTCTCGTAATCATTAAGAAAGAAATTTTCTATATACCCAAGTATTACTTCTTCGACCTGTTTTTTATCTGGGTTTTCTATCGGGCGTTGTTTCTCATAAATACCTTGAACAAAAAGGGAAAATGGAAGAGCTAAGAAAGTTGTAAGGATTATTGTTCTCATTTAAATTGATGGTTTTTTGACTATTTTAATTTTAATAACAAACTTACTATTTATATAGTATTTCATTAACTAAAGTGTGTAGTGATTTATCAATTCGAACATCTATTTGGTAGAATGCTATTCGCATCTGTAACCTTGATGGCTTTAATTAGCAATTGATGTCAATCACTTTCTTGAATAAGTATGATCGATTTTATTAGCATTGTCACCATAATTGGTATTACTCAAGCACTTTTTTTACTGGCGTTATTAGTACCCCAACTTAGACAGAGTAAGCCTGCCCGATATGCTACCTTTCTAATCCTAGTCTTTTTATTAGACTTTTCTATGTATCTAATGCTGAATTTTCAACTCTTAGATACCTTTCCTTTCTTAATTGGAATGGGCGAAGTTACTCTTTTTCTGTACGGACCCGTATTGTATTTATACTCAAAGTCGGTATTGAACATAAACGAAAACAAAACCAGATTTGAATCCTCTTATCTGCATTTTATTACAGCCCTTATTGCTCTTGTGTTGCTTTCTCCTCTTTTTCTGAGAGAAACTACACTTAGTGTCTTACATGAATTAGAGAGTAGTTTCCCCGAAGTTCTTTCCATTTACAACGTAAAGAATCTTTTATTTAATTTTTTACTTTGGTACATACATGCCCTTGTTTACTTCTTCGCAACCCTTAGGCTTGTATCAAACTCTAAGAAAAATATACCCCCATCAAAAGACCATGGCTTCATACGTCATATTAAATGGATACAAACTTTGTTAGCTGGCTATTTTTTGTTTGCTTTAATATATGCTGGTGGTTTCATCCTTGACCCCTTCTTCAATCTGCAAACTATTTCCTATGAAGTATTAACATCTTTTTTAGTATTTCATGTTTTTGTAATCAGCTACATTGGGTTCACTAATCAAAAAATCCTTATTACCCCGCTCAATAAGCTTCGGTACTCGAAATCCACACTTTCCGAGAATAAGAAGGAAGAATATTTAGAGAAAATACTAACCTACTTTGAGCATGATAAACCCTATCTAGACCAAAATTTAACACTCAAAAAAGTAGCTTCCCGACTAGATATTCTCCAAAATCATGTTTCGCAAGTAATCAACGAGAAACTTGGACAGGGATTTAGTGAATTTGTGAATGGATATAGAATAAATATGGCAAAAGTATATCTCCTTGATGCTAGTAAAGATATGCTCACTATTGAAGGAATTGCTTCTGAAGTCGGTTTCAAATCAAAATCTTCGTTTAATAATGCTTTTAAGAACGAGTGCGGAACTACCCCTTCTTACTATAAGAAAACATACAAAATGGAATCTTAGTATTATCTAGCTTTTCAATTCTTTTAGTTTAATTCTTCATAGTCCACGCTTCCCATTTCTCAATTTCATCAGCACTATAATCCATTGAACTTATGTTCTTAAAAACACTATGAGCATTTCGATAGTTATGAGCGTCTTTTTTTCTGAGTATCTCAAGTAAAATCGGATAAAGACGTTTTTTATCCGATTCAGAAAGATTTTGCAATGGTAGCGATCTGAGAATAACCAACGCTTTATTTCTATCAGTAAAACTGGGGAAATCTAATGCTTCAATTACCTTAGATACATTTATTTTAGACTTTGGGTGTGCCCGAACAATATAGTAGATAACTCTCATACTGTTATTCCTGACGATACTTTCGGGATCAATTATAGTGGGCATTAATACATCTAACAATTCCTGTGGCTCTAAACCCGAATGTGCTAATAAAAATGCTGATGATGCCCTATCTTCGCTTGAGTTACTATAATTGAGTATCTCAATTAACTCATTCTTATATGTGACTGCTAGTGTATTAAACACTTTTAAAAAGTGTTCCAGTTTTGGATGGTTAAAAGACCAGACGCAATGTATTACCGGGCAACTCATATCTCCTATCTCACCTTTATTATATAGCTCAAAGCTCATGCCTTGATACTCATTCCATTTTCTAATTAACTGTGCCGGATCTTCAATAGCTCTTGTATGAACTAGCCTGTAATTCATCCGTAAGTTTCTTTCGCTTTCTTCCACAAAGTCTATAATATAGCTTGTATTGTTTGAATAGCTCTGGAATAGATAAACATTCACAAAAGCAAAATCTCCTAATAATAGCAGCTGATTGTTAAGTAAATCTCGTTGCTTATTGTACTCTTTACGATCTTCACTATGTAGAATAAGTAGGTGATTGAGCTGCTCTCCATAATTTTTTTCAATCTCTTTATTAGAAATCTTGTCTGTTCCAAAAACTGTAATATCGTAAATATCTTGTCCAATTACCCTGACCGAAGTAATTATTATTACTAATAATGTATATAAAAAAATATTTATGTTAAATTTATAATCCATTGTTCGGAAATTATTTCAGGTTCTCACGTAAGAATGCTTCAATACCTTTTAAAGCTTCTATTTTGTTTTCGTTTTTTCTAATACCGTGCCCCTCATCTTCAAAAAGTATATATCTAACTGGTATGCCATTCATACTGACTTTTTTGACAATTTGGTCTGACTCACTTTGAGGAACTCTTGGATCGTTAGCTCCTTGAATAACCATTAGTGGACTCTTTATCTGGTTGCTAAAAAAGAATGGCGACTTATTATACAGCATTACTGAATCCTCAACTGGATGGCCTATCTCTTCGTACAGGGCATCTCTTCTGTTCGTCCAAAATGCTGGGATATTATTCAAAACATGTAACCAATTGGAAATCCCAAACATATCTACCCCTACAGAAAAAGCATCGGGATAAAACGTAAGAGCAGCTAAAACCAAATAACCTCCATAAGAATCTCCGATTATTCCGATTCTATTTTTGTCGACCGTTACTAAACCTTCAAGAAATAGTTTTCCTGTTAGGATATCTTTTAGATCATCAACCCCATGGCGTTGGTTATCTAATGATTTAAAAATTTTACCATATCCACTACTGCCCCTGTTGTTTATTGATAATACAGTATAACCTCTATTCACCATAAATTGAATATATAGATTATATGTTTTCATGAATTGTCCTCCAGGCCCGCCATGAGTCCAAACAAGAGCAGGGCTTTTCTGTGCACTTACTTGCTTTGGTAAATATAAATGAGCTGGTATTCCTAGCCCATCGAATGAAGAAAGCATCACATCCTGAGGCTCCACTAAATCATTGATGTAAATATCTGGATTTAGACTAGTAACAACTGCAATTGCTTCTCCAGTTTGAATGTCTAGCATCCAAATATCTTTTGGACGATTAAATCCGGTAACTTGCATAACCAAATATCGATTATCAAGGCTGAATTTTACCTTCTCTACATTATGATTTTCTAGAAAAGGCAAGTTTAAAAAGCGATCATTTTTAAGATCTTTAATTCTTACCGTAGGTTGTGCATTCTTATTTATATAAAATGCCATATAGTTTTGATCATTTGAAAAATCGAAACTAAGTACATCCCAATTTTCTTTGATAATACTTTCTTTTACCCCAGTTTTTATATCATATCTGGTTATATATGAAAACTCATTTTGATAATTTGACACGTAATAAATAGAAGCGCCATCCAAGGAAAATTCTATCCCATAAAATAGATCAATATTATTTTCGGGTGAAATTCTTGTTGTTTTGTTATTGGTAAGGTCATACAAAAAAAGATTTGAAATTTCTTCGGTTACTAGTTCATGTAATAAGATATACTCATGTGTGGGAGAGAGTTTTCCTAATCTGTAATTGGTATTATTTTCGAAAATTAGATTAGTTGTCTCGTTTTGAAAATTGTACTCATATAAATCAATTTTATTCTGATCACGCTTATTCGATGTAAAGTAAAATCCACTATAATCATTTTTCATCCCTCTGAAACCAGCTCTTATATTATCTCCAGGCGTAACATCTTTTACCTCTCCTCCTTCTTCTTTTATATAAAGATGTAGATATTGACTCCCATCTTTACTCGATATGTAAAGCAACCGATTTTCACTAGAATAAAGACTTAAAGAATATACCGGAGCAGAAGTATCTCCATGAACTAGATAATTTTTTTGTGAAGCAATATCATACACCCATGCTGAAGGTGTCCCTGTCTCATTACTTGTATATAGTATTTGACTCCCATCCTCGGAAAATGCTAGTCCAGATATGTTTTTACTTTTAACAAACTGTTCTGCTGTATATTTTTTTGGAACGTTTGAAATATTTTGGGGAATGCATGAAAAAAAACATGCTAATGACAGTAGCTGTATTCCAATCAAAAAGGTATTTGAATAATTTCGCATAAAGAATAGATTTTAGAACAAAATTGGCGTTCCCAATCTAAGCTTGGGCTATAATAATTATCAAACCAAAGCGGTTTCACTCGTGCGAATGAGATAAGAAAAATGCATCTACCCCTGAGATCTTTCTCTTATGTATTCTGTAGGAGTAAGGTTTGTTGCTTTCTTAAAAAATCGATAAAAAGTAGCACTGCTCTTAAACCCAGCCTCCTGGGCTAAACCCGAAATAGATAGGTGTTTGTTTTGCTTATTCAGTAGCATCTTTTTAATGTGTTCTACTCGATATCCATTTAAAAAATCGTTAAAAGTACAATTCAATTCTTTATTAAGAAACTCTGATAGTTGATGTCTTGAAATCTTAAGTTTGTCTGCCAAATCATTCGGTCTCAGCTCGGAGTTTAAATAGATATGTTCTTTATATATCAATTCATCTAAGGTAGACTTTATACTTGAAAGGTTCTGAGACTGGAGGTTGGAATTTTTATATCTCTGATCATCAGAAAAACCTATATCTAAAAAATTCTTGTAGTTTTTAATCATGTGAATTTCCAAAATGGTAACAAATCCCGCCAAGTAGAAAACTATAATTCCCCTTAAATCTATACTTTGAGTTTCAAATAATATCTTACTCAGGTATAGAGCTGAAAAACATACCGAGAATAATATCATACAAATATTCAGATACCTTAACATTGTTATATGCGTCTTATTCAAATATGTTTTGCCACGGAAAATACGACTACAATTGAGACTGTATAGGAACAAGAGAATTACGAATGACAAAAACAGAACTTTTTTATTTCCTATTAATACATAGCCTAACACTTGATTAAAAAGCACAATCAAAAAAGGAACGAAATGTAATAATGCCTTTGGTTGCCATTCTTTTGTTGCTAAGAGTGAGGATAAAAAAAGAAAGTATAAAGGAGGTATTAAAAATATTGGAGTAACCCCAAGATAAAACAACTGTGAAAATCTTTCTCGGTAACCTAGTCCAATTAGTAGATACTCAACTACTATATATGATATTACTACAAGTAAGAGAACGAGATACCTAACGCTCTTATGATTTTTTTTTGCGTTCGAAACCAACAGGAATATCAACAATGAACTTTGTATTAACCCATATCCTATAATAAAATCCATGCGCTAAGTTTGATGCATTATTTTAGAAATATAGATATTAAAATGGGTTAATTCATTCAAGACTTATTCACATACATGGTATAGAAAAAAATATGTTAGATGTTCAGCCTTCTAGAGTTACTAATAAGCTTGTATTTGGTCAATAAATTTGACAATTCGCTTATTCTAGCTCCATCTTTTAAAATGGTTAGCATCTATCAACTGGTAACACTAAAATAAAGGTTGAAAGTGTAACTGAAATTATGAATGAAGTCAGTTCACTTGTTTAAAAAGATTCTGTAGCACTTGTCGACCAGTGGCTAATGTTTGAAATTGCAATCTTCAAATCAGATGAAGTCCTAGTTATTAAAGAACTAATACACTATAAATTATCAGGATGTCTCGGGAATCTAAACCGGGTTGAGAAAAGTTCCATTTAGATAAACTGGAAAGACAAAACGGCAGTAACCAATCCCACCATCTTCAATTTCATTAAGACTTGTAGTTATTTATTTACTTCTGCAATGAAGTAAGGGCTAGCGATTAGGAAAACAAAAAAAATTTAGAAAGGGAGAAAATGTATCAAAGCGAAAAATAGATCTATTGAATGGCCAACAAATTACGGTTAATGCTATTTGGATGAAAAAAACACCTATTAATTGATGTTGGGGGTACTTGGTGTCGAGGATTTATTATTCAAGAACCTATTATTAAAGACCTATATAAAAGCAACAAGGTAGAAGTTATTGGCATTTTTGGGTACGATACTCCTGAAACTGTTTTAACTTATATTTCTAAACATGATATCAAGTGGCCATCCGCTTTGATGAACGAAGACTTTCAATAACAATTCAGAATTACCTCATACCCTACATATATTTTGGTTTCTCCAATAGGCGATATATTGTTTATGGATATTAATGCTGAGAATGTTGTTGACTATTTAAACAGCCAAGAATAGGTTTAATAGCTCATACAACTTTTGTACTGATATACAAATCACTACATGGTTGGTTCGAATCCAGTTCTAGCAAGTGATACATTCTAGCTAAAACTTTAATCAAAAATAATAGCAGAATGGTAAAAAGATCAATATCAGTAATGCTGATGGCTTTAATATTCTACTTCCCAACGATAGCTCAAAATGGCACCGAAATCGAAAT
Organism: uncultured Roseivirgaceae bacterium; assembly: GCA_964351175.1. Lineage (GTDB taxonomy): Bacteria > Bacteroidota > Bacteroidia > Cytophagales > Cyclobacteriaceae > Fulvivirga. The sequence goes on from CAYGNU010000049.1 coordinate 14,013, forward strand.
AGTAGCGAAGGAATACCTTGCGCTTTATACTGGGATGAAATTTGATGAAATCCAAAAATTTTATACTGAGGATTCCATCTTTGAAGATCCAACTATGTCGATCTTTAATGAAAACGGGAATTATGAAACCCATCAAGGGCCAAGAAATATCGCTGAATTTTTGACCAAAGGGTTTAACAACATTTCTGATGTTCACTTTGAGATTAAGAGTCAATATACATCAGGAATAGTTGCCTACCAGCAAGGAATTCTTCATTTTAAATCTTCCGTTGGCACTACAAAAGAAGGCAATCCCATTCGGTTCGAACTTCCACATGCCAATAAATTATCCAAAAAAAACCGAAAAATAGATCGCCAACACGAAATAGA
>CAYGNU010000050.1:0-14380 GCA_964351175.1 uncultured Roseivirgaceae bacterium
ATGGATAAAATATATTCCAAAACTATAATCTCCTAAAACATCAAAAATACGCATCTTTTTATGTCTGAACGCAAATAACAAATTAAGCAATACAAAGCACAGAATACATACTTTTAGTTTTACTAAGTTGAATGAAAACCAAGGTAATACAATAGCACTTTCGAAAGAATCTAATCGCGGTGAAGCTAGTACTCCTGCAACTTCTAAATAGAATAGAATACCATATAAGACTAAACCTGGAATAATAAGTCTCCAAGACCGCCTATGGATATAATCACGATATTTACTCGCCAACATTCCCATTAAATAAATCGGTAAGAAGTAGAGAAAAGAATCAAAAGTATTGGAGTAGTAACCGAAACGATAACAAAACAGCCCTCCTATAAACACTAATGGGAATATAAACTTGTAAAAATAATCTTGATTAAGCCGCAAAAGCATGGGGGAGATTAGATAAAAAACAACAATCATTGGTATGAACCAAAAAGGGCCGAAATGCTTCCCTGTAAGCAAATAATAAAAGATATCTTTAAAATAATTAACACCATGATTTTCGATGACTACCTTATCATAAAGGGCCGGTATAGATACTAATATATAGGGTAATATCACATATTTGGCTTTCCGCTTAAGAAAGGAACTATAATTAAACCGATCCCTTAAATGTTCAAACAAGAACCCTGAAATAAAAACAAATAAAATGGTTGAATTATCAAATATGACTTTTGCTAGTTTTTCAGATAATGGATCATTCCATCCAAAAACCAAACGGCTATGAATAGCAAGAATCCCTAAAATTGCTATTCCTCTGAAAGTATGGATATAATTAAGAAAGCCAGGCTTGATCATATAAAGAAGTAAATGGATTTGAGCATGGCCGATTATACGGATTATACACAGCAATAAATTCAACCACTTCTTCTTCCCTCTTAGTAAAATAATTTGTTGACAATAAAAAGAGGCCAACAATTTCAGCCCTTAAATCTTTATACTTATTTCTGTATGGAAGGGTAACGAATTTGTTAGTAAACATATAATGAAGTCTTAGAAACTCTCTTTTCTCTAATGTGTAAAATATCCTTTCCCAAATACCCTCTTCATCAGCTTTCTTAAAAAATTTATCAACTACTTTATGATCAGGGTTTTTCTTTTGCAAATCTTCTTTGATAATACCTTTAATCACATTTTCAAATGACGGAATGAAAACCATTCCCAATATTGTAACGGAAAGCGTAGAAATCGAAAATACTTTTAAAAATTTCCTTCTCTTCATACTACATCAAGATAAATATTTTTCGGCTGCTCTTAAAGAAAGTGCAGAAAGCGTCAAGGTAGGGTTTGATGGGGTACATGTAGGATATGATCCACTTCCAAGTACTACCAGGTTCCGGTAATGGTGGTGAATCATATTTTCATCAATTACTCCATCTTCAGGGGACTTACTCATTCTAGTGGTTCCGCAAATATGACCTTCCGTTTTCTGGGAATGCTCATCATACTCAATTCTTTCAATAGGCAAAAAACCAAAATATTTTTCCACATTCATTTTCAAATTGTCCAACCCCCGTTGAGCATAAGATGAAAAGCCATTATATATAATTTTGGGTATTGCACGATCCTCTGTTTTAACAATCCTATTTTCATCCATTGGCAAATCCTCAAAAATAAATTTAAACAAAGACATTTGCCGCCATTTACCTTCCTCATTTCTTATAAAAGGTGTATTCCAACTTTCAATTAAAGCTGCAGCATACTCCTTTCTATGCTCACCTTCATACATCATATAGCCATTTGCAGAAACTATAGAACTGCCACCAACGCTATTGATCCCATCATAATAAATACGAACAAAAGCACCTACCTGTTCACCGATTCCCCTGCCAGTAAATTTGTTAGTATCTCCAGAGTTAAGTAATATATGCGCATTAAATAAAGCATTAGCCCCTAACACCAGATTTTCTGTTTTTAAACTTACTTCTCTGTCACCCTTTAGATAATTAACTCTTGTTACAACATTATTTGTACTCTGAAAACTTAAAACCTGGGCTCCATATATTAAGTGCACTTGTGAGTCATGAAACAAAGAGGTGTAAGAATTTTCTATGGTGAACTTGGCACTAACGGGGCATAAACTGCAAACCCCTGTCGAGCAACAGACCCCTCTTGAAGGTGAAGGTTCTGACGATCTAGCTGAGGGTTGACTAATATAGCGTTCACCATATTTCTTCTGAATCAATTTGTCAACTTCAGTAAGCTTATGGGCAATTTGAGGATAAGGTTTACTTTTTGGAAAAGGAGTCACTGAGGGACCCGCAATCCCCATCATTTCCTCAGCTTCACAGTAGTAGGACTCAAGTTGTTCGTAAGTGATTGGCCAATCATTCCCTACCCCATATTTGCTTTTAAGGGCAAAGTCTTCGGGCATAAACCGTGGAGTACAACCTACCCAACAATTGGAACTTCCGCCAAAGTTTGGATCAAATAGCCAGGGTTTATCAGAATCGGTTTGATAGGTACTATACCCTCTTGAAATTTTCTCATATTCGCTAATCGAACTCCTCATCACCTCAAGACGTTGACTATGCGCATATAGTTGGCCTCGTTCCAGTACCGCTATTCTTAAATTACCCTTACTTCTATCAAGTAGTTTTTTGAGAAAAAATGTTGATGCAAAACCTGTACCTACTATGACATAGTCAAACTTATCATCTATCATTTGAGCACTAACTTCCTATTAACCGTGCGATCTGATTCTTTCAGAATAAGATTATAAATACCTGCGGACATTCCTTGAGGAAGTCCCAGCTGATAAGAGAATGTGCTTTGTGCTTCTGCCTCCAAATTCTGATTATAAACTAATTTCCCATACAAATCTATGATCTTAACATTAATTGATGTCTTACCCTTATTGTTTCTTACTAAAAGATTCACATTGTTTACGGCAGTGGGGTTTGGATAAACAATCCATTCATTTTCTTTCTCAAACACTACCTGTATGACTTTTGAGTATTCATATTTACCATCAAAATCAGTTTGTTTTAGTCTATAGTAATTATTACTCAAAGGGTCATCATCATTAAACTTATAATCTAATAAAGATTCACTACTTCCAGCTCCTTTAACAGTACCCAATATTTCAAAGTCTAACATACTACTGGCCCTTTCAATTGTAAAATAATCGTTATTTATCTCAGAGGCAGTTTTCCAAATTAATTCAATCCCATTATCGTTCTTTAAAGCATAGAAATCTACCAATTCAATAGGTAGTGGTGCACTTCCAGAAGTGGTCTGCGTCATAGGGTCACTATTGGCAGAATTATTAAGAACCCCATCATGTGCACTGACTGTAAAAGTATATTCTGTACCTGCATTTAAACCAGTGACTAAAGCTGAAGTGGATGCCTGCCCTTCAGTTTTTTGATTAAAGCTACTTTTCGAATTCTGACTATCAGTCGCTTTACGACCACTTGCAACGTTTTGCTGGTAAGGATTTCCATCAACATTTATGGTATATCCTGCCACACCAACATTATCAGATGATGGTGCCCAACTTAGCACTACGCTGTTATCATTAAAAGATAAAACGGTTAATCCTGTTGGCGTTGTAGGGCTAGATAGGTCAGCCAAAGTAGTACCGCTAACTTCTGAACTAAAATTAGATGCTCCAAAAGGACTAATGGCCCTTATCTGATAATAATATGTTGTTGATGGATCCAAGTTCAAATCAGAGAAAGAAGTTTCAGCCGATGTTTGAACAACTTCTTTGCCTGATCCTGAATTAATACCACGGTAAATCTCAAACCTTGTCAAAAATGGAGATAATGTAGCTACCGTTTCATTGAAAATATAATTGTGTCCTGCATCATTTAAGTGAATACCGTCTCCTGAATTATATGTGGGTTTTATGGAAAATTTTGATGGACCATCTACTAGATCTGCCAATTCATTATAGATATCAATAGTATGTTCTTTAAACTCTAGTCTAATAGTTTCAGCTTTAATAGAAAGGGCCTCTAGTTGTGCCCTCGGTTGAGTGGTGGTAAAGAATATCTGCACACCGTTTGACTCTGCAATATCCCTTACAGCCATTAAATTAGTCATCGTTTCACTTTCCAGGTAACCGGCTACCAAATCATTGGACGGTAAATTCACTATTATAATATCTACTCCAGGAACATTCAATGCCGCAGTGATATTGCGATTAACATCTGGAGAAGGCTTACCCGAAACCGAGTAACCGTCTTCTCGTATATGATAGGATGTATATCCCCCTTGAGCAAGGTTAGTGACGGTACTTGAAGTATTAATATCTTGCACCCAAGAGGTAAATAAACCTACCCAAGAGTTGGAAGGATCACTAGCTCCTGTACCAGCTGCGGTAGATGATCCCAAAACAACCACATCAACTGGATTGTTATGGTCCCAAGTAAGGTCTAATCCAAAAATTGTGTTAGGCTCCGGACTAGGCGCTGTCTGTGACACTGTCAAATTGCTGGCTGCCAATGGCTGTGCAACAGTAGTATAAGTATCGTAACTTCTTAATACAGAGTTAGGAATTTGTTGCTGACCTTCCCCTGGAGGCCTCCAACTAACCGATAAATTTTGTCCTCCTGATGCTTCAAAAAACTTTACTGTGATAAAATGTGCTCCTTGGGTCAAGGTAATGTCTCCAAATTTTTCTACATTACCATGTCTACCATCATTATTTACAACCCGCTGACCATCTATAAAAAGTTGACTTCCATCATCGGAACTAGTATAAAACCTATAAGTTCCTGGGTTATCAATATAAATAAAGCCAAAGAAATCAAAAGCAAAATAATCATTATCATTATAATGGTCAGATCTAATACTAATATCAAAATTATCAACAGTTCCTTGTTCAACCCAGTAGGAATCTGTAGAAAATTCATTTACCATGTGCCAGGTCCCCCCCACATACATATGAAAGTAGAGTCCATCCAATGTGGTGTTAACATTAACAGCGTTACTTGCTGTTGAAAGATTGCCAGATATGTCTTTTGCTTTTACATAAAATTGATAGCTATTTTCCTCTTGCAAACCATCAATAGTATACGAGGTATCTTGCGTACTTCCTATTAATTGGCCATTTGCACGGTAAACTTCATAACCTTCAATAGCTGAATTATCTGTAGATTTAGACCAATAAAGCTTGGCTTTCTCTAGATTAGTATTGAAATATTCTTGAGCAAACACATTTAGATTAGGATTATCCCTTACCTCAGTATAAACAAATCCTTTAAAATTAAGCGTAGGCGCTGAAGGAGGTTGAGTGTCTTCCAAAGTAATAGCTGTTAATTCAGAAGTGCTTGCTGAAGCCCCATTTTCATTAAACGATCTTAAGAGATAATAGTAGGCAGAATTGCCACTAAGAGGTTGATCCTTATAATAAATAGTATTTTTAGCCAATCGTTTCACAAAAGTATAAGGGCCTCCAGGAGCAGTTGCTCTAAAGAGCTCAAAACCCAGATTATCATCTTGATTCCCCCAAGTCAAGGCCACTGAATTTTCAGTTGTACCTGATACTATCAAACCAGTAGGCTGAGCAGGAAGTGGGTCAATGTAAGGTGCTTGCCTAATATAAATTGGATTGGATGGACTACTATCACAATCCCCATCATTTACTACTAAGCGATACTCACCACCAGTATCTGGATAAACAGTTAGATTTGAATTTGTGGAATACAAATTTCCATCCTTAAACCATTGGTAAGTCGATCCAATAACATCTGTTGTTAGAGTTACTTGATTAGCATTATTAGGTGCCGGAAAGTATGATGGACCTTGTGCATTTATTAAAATTGTTGGTCGTGCTTTTGTAGTAATTGATAATGGTTCAGACCATTCTGTCCAAGCCCCATTCTGAAAATAGCGTACTGCATAAGAAGCAACTTCGTCTGCAATTATTTCATTGGGCATATCAGCAACTGCTAAAAATGGGGTTTCAATCCCACCTAATATTTTTTTCCATTCATAGGCATCAAAACCAGGTGCTATGCCCATTCTAATATTAACAGGGTCTCCATCACAAACTTGTGTTATGCCGTTTAACGAATGAATGGATAATTTGGAATATTGTAAAAACCACGGAAAATATTCATTTGTAGAAGTATTAATTGAATTTGTATACGTCCCACCTTCACCCCAACTCCATGCTATATTCCAAGTGCCGTGACCAATTCCATCTAATAGGGTATATTTTGGTGTGCCTCCATAACTTCTAAGTACATTTAAGTTACCAACGGTCTCAGCTGGGTAAGGAGCCCTATCGTTGCTACCCTGAAACACCCATATTGGTATATTTCTAATTCTTAATGGATCTGCCTGCCTGTACCCAGGTTCAGCACCTGCATAAAGGCCAACTGTACCCGATTCCATTGAAGCAGCTGCAAACAGGTCTGGTCGCGTATTAATCATCGCCATGGCCGCCTTCGCTCCATCTGATAATCCATGAATATAAATACGTTTTCGATCTATACTACTATATTGTCTCAATAATTCATCAATAATTTCAATTGTCCAAGCCCTATCTTGATCATACCATCCATCTCTCATCTGAGGATACAGCATAAATCCGTCAAAAATTTTAGTTTGTACTGCTAATAAATGCTTATTTCCTCCGTGTAATAATTGTAGATCATTGTTATAAAATTCTTTGGGTGGCTCTTTATCCGCAAAACAATTTCCTCCCCCCCAGCAATTTCCTCTTTCACCAAGGCCATGCATAAATACCATCATAGGATATTCCTTGCTAGGATCATAATCTTCTGGAAACTTGATTCTAAAATTTAGTCTATGTCTCCAAGAGTATAAAGGCTGAGTCGGAGTCTCCTTATCAAAATAAGCAAACTCTTGATATGGAGATGAATTAAAAGTTGTATTTCCTCCAGCCGGATATTTATAATAGTGCCCCATAGTAAGGTCATACCCACCAGCGCCATTATCGTTTAACACATCACCATCATTATCTAATCTCCAACTATATGTTCCTGGCACTATAGTAGGATACTGAGCGAGTAAGTCAGAAATTGCTACTAATTGACATAAGATCAATAATAAGACGGGGAATTTTTTATTTAATAACATTTTAGCCAACTTTAAAATTTTTAATCTTTGTAATTCTGCACTTTTGTAGTAACATCTTTTATAATAACAATATATTAATAATATGGTTCTATAAATTGTGTGCTTTAACTTTATTCAGAACCGCACCAATCAACTTACCATTCAATGCTTTCAGGTACTGAAGGGATTCTTTATCTTCTTGCCCGATTGATGATTCAGCTGAAAATACAGAAATCACTTTATCGGCAAACTTCATCAACTCCTTCGTATCCGGGTAATCATTTAGGGCTGCTCCTTCCATGAGAATATAATCATATTTGCCAGAAATACTATTAAGCAGTCCACTGAAGTCTTTTCCTGATAAAATTTCGGATGGAGATTCATGAGAATTAATGGTGCCTATCACATCTATATTCTTAATCGCAGTTTTACTTATAATATTCTCTGTATACATTTTTTCACTTTCATCATTAAGATCATTGGAGCCAATAAGCTTAATTTGACTTTCCTCCAATAACTTTTGAACTCCTGCTTTGGCAAGAAGCAAAGTTGTCAGAGAATTATTTTTAAAATTTGTATCTATAATTAAAACCCTCTTTTTCAATAGACTTATAGAATATGCCATACAAAGGATAAAAAAGGTTTTTCCCTCTGAAGTTTTATTACTAGTCACCAAAATTCTCTTACAATCTGGTATCTGCTCTATTTCATATCTTATTTTTCTTAAGGATTGTTTAAAGTCAACCATATCCTTATTTGTTTCAACCCAATTGAAAATTTGATTAAGGTTGAGATTATCAATTTGAACCTCATTCAAATAGCCACTGAGTTTCAATTTAGTTCCAAGAACAAATTGCTTTGGAGTCTTGATACGCATGTCAACAAACTCAATAATTACAATAAAAAATGCTGTAAGACCAAAACTGGCTACACCTGAGAGTATTAAAATTAAAATGGTTTTTGAGGAAACTGGCTCACGAAGAGGAATACCTTTCAGTATTTGTCTTACTGATCCCCCTGAAACACTTGCTTTACTTTTAGCTTCATTATATTTACTTACTGCCAGTTGCTGTTCATTTTTTGCATTGTCTACCTCCTCCTGTAGAAAGGATAAGCGCGATTCCTTACTAGAGTAACCTATCATTTCAGATTTCAGCTGTGCTAATGAACGATTGATAGATTGAAGTTTAGATTCAGCAATTTTAAGATCAAGTTGATTTTGCTCTATTTCTCCTTTTATCTTATTCGGGTCAGTGTTTGATTCCGTTTTCAAATTATTATAATCCGACAAGGTTGACATCTCAATCTGCAATCTTTCTCTTAAATTTTCTATCCTTCCATAAAGCGATTGATCTTCTGAACCCCCGTTAATGTATATCTGATTCAGATCATTTATTTTCTTCCTTAATTCTATTATCGAAGAATTAGAGTTATTGATTTTGGTAGAACCGTCTTGTTTAATATTTGAGAGATCACCCCTTAATTTACTGATCGAAAAGTTGAGTGCTTGTATGTCCTGTATTGCTTCTTGCTTTTTTATTTCATAATCTGAAATTTGAGCAACCTTTGCTTCTCCTTCTAAACTATAACTGGATAACTGATTAGTTTGCTTAAAATCAGTAAGCACTTCAGTTTTTTCATCTAAAATTTGTTTTTTTTCATCTACCAGATTTGCGAAAAATTCTAATGACTCAGTGGATCTGCTTGCGTTGATCTTTTTATTATATCTAGTAAATTCATCACATAATGCATTAACAATAAAAGCAGATAATTCTGGGTTTTCAGAAATAAACTGAACCGAAATATAATCTGTGCTGCCAATCCTGTAGACCGAGAAGTTTTTAAACAAATTCCATGTATCATATTTCATAGCTTTCAACCATTCCCTTAGTTGGTTTTCATGGTCATCATATGAAGATAATATTTCTATCGAATCAAGCTTATTTTGAAAAGTATTAATAACATGTACTCTATCATCTTTAATAAATGAAAATTTTTCTTTGTCCTTTATTTTACGATAACTATTGCCTTCATTTTTTAGATCATGGATTGCAAGCCTATAAGTAACCAAACTCAATACCTGATCAGAAATCATTGTTTGAATCAAATTATCGAATTTGATATTGGCCTCCACATAGTTGAAACGCTCATCTTTCAAGGATAGGCCATTATCCATGGTAAAGCCAGTGGCCAACTGCGCCTCTGATCTATATTTTTTGTCTGACATTTTAACAAAAGTATAGGCGCAAATACCTGATGCAATAGGTATCAAAAGAAGAAGCCACCACTTTCTCTGAAGGACTTTAAATATGGTAATTAAATCCATGATTGTTAATACTCAAAAACCGAATAAAGTAACCCGATCATATTACTTCAAAATAATTCTTATTTCTACATCATTTTGATGCAAGGAGTCTCCGACACTAGAAACTGTAGTTTTTCTGTTTATAATACTTTTTCTTACTCCTAACTTTAAGAGGTAGTCATTAATAACATCAATCCGTTTCTTTATCAATTTCAAATTTAAATTATTATTTACATATTCTGAAGTGAAACCTCTTAAAACAACAGCTATTACTTTTTCTTGATTCACTGATGAAAATAAGTTCTTTATATTTTCAGACATTACATCTGTAAGTTCTACTTCATTCCTGTTAAACGAGACGTATATTTTTTGGTTCCTGTCATCGTTAAAAATTTCCAGGCTATTTAGGATTGAGTCAGCTTCATTCAAAATAGCATTAATAGAGTCTTTTAAAATATTCTTTCTCTGAAGCTTTATTCTAGCACTATAAATATTTGATAAACCTTCCCCCTTATTACTGGCAAAATAAATCGTAGAATCATTACCTATTGAAAAATAGGCATCAAAATTCTTAGAATTTATTTCATTACCAAGATTAACGGGCTTACTCCATACTGTCCAGTTATCATATAATCTCTCACTCATAAAAATATCAGCATCACCAAATCCGCCATGTCCATTTGATGCAAAATACAGCCTTTGCTTATCTGCAGAGAGAAAGGGAGAAATTTCGAAGCCATCGGTATTTATAGTTCGTCCAAGGTTTATTGGTTTACTCCAATTAAACAATGAGTCTCTCACTGATATATACAAATCTTCCATGCCTTCCGTATCATCTCCTTTCATACTTATCAATAATACATCAAAATCAGGATGCATGTAGTATCCCACAAATTCCTTCTTTTTCAACCAACTAAACTCTAACAATTCAGGCTTAATCCATTTTCCATTCAATAATTTAGTAAATGCAATACCATTCCCTCTATTGTAACTATTGAGCATATAAACAACCTTACTATCAGCCCTTATACCAACTACCACGTTATTCTCATAATTATTCCATCTAGGAACCTTATTACTGGGCTCCTGCCATTGACCAAGGCTATCTTTTTGACTTACCCAAATATCCATACCTGCTAGTTCTCCTCCTGTATTACCTTTGAAGAAACTTCTGACAAAATATAAAGTTTTACCATCTGGTGAAACCAAAGGACTTATATCCTCTGCCTCCGAGTTAAGAATATCAATTGGGGTTGGTTCTGAGAACTCTAAAACTTGAGCTCTAACCAAATCCAAATTGAGGATTAAAAGGACTATAAGTAATTTGTTAGATTTATTCATTGTATTACCAAAACTTAGAGTTCAATGAATATCTATTGAAAATAAAAACACCGAGAATAATTTCATGGCTATTGACATTAAAATTACCTAGCTCGGATAGATAATTATTATAGGCATAATGAATTGAAATTTTGCCTTTGGACATAAGTCCTGCTAGAATTGAAACCTTGGTTTCATTTTCATACCCTACCCCTAAATATATAATATCTCTAAACTTGATCCTTGCATTGATGCCCCAATAGGGGTCATATCCCTCAGAATAAAATCCTTGACCTCCTAAATTCAATGACATATTTTCGCTAATATCAATTTCTTTACCCATTTGAAATTGATAACGAGGTAGTCTGGTGTCATTTAACAAATTATCACTATTAATACTTGTAGTTACCATATTATATGAAGAGATAGCTAAATAAAAATTATCCCCATATAACACAGTACCAAAATCAGTAATCAAAGAGCTTCTACTGCCCTCATTACTATTCAACAGTTCTCTATAAAAGGTATCATTTACATCATCTCTAACAGTAAAATTAGTAAAATCGACTTTTTCAAAGTCGGCTCCCATATTCACACCAAATGACCATGTGAGTTCTTTAGAAATTGGCAAGTGATAAGCATAATTAATACTAATAGCATTAGTCTGATATGGACCCAGTGTCGTGCTTTTAATTAGGCCACCTAGGCCATGTTTTCTTCTTAATTTTTTATTAGTTCTTATTTTATCAAATATTGAAGGGTCACTTGTTCTTAGTGCATTATTTTTGACCATCTGTTTCAATGGTTTATTAAGCATACCATATGCACTTACAAATACACTTGAATTCGCATCACTAAAATCATTCCACCCTTGTCGGCTACCTACTTTAAAATCAAGAAAATCATCTATGCCCGTAAACCCAGGATTTTCTGAGGGAAGATTGATGAAATATTGCGAATACCCAAGTTGCTGTGCAGGAGCAATAATGGATGTAAGTAAAACAACAGAACATATAGCGAGAATTTTATACATCAATTTCATTTCAGTATGGTTACAGTTCCTGTATATTTTCTTTTACCATCATTTAAATCAATAGAGTATAAATATGGGCCTGTAGGCATAGGTTTCCCTTTACTTGTTCCGTCCCACAAACAATCTGAATCTTCACAAGTATATATACGAACACCATCTTTATCATAAATGGATATCAGGATTTTATTATAGAATTGAAGGTTTAAGATATCCCAGGTATCATTTACTCCATCTCCATTTGGAGTAAATGCATTTACAATATCCAGCTCTGGAAATACTTCAGTTATTTTTATTAGTCTAGAAACAATGTTGCTATCATCTTCTTCATCGGATACAAAAATTTGTATCTGCTTATCAGATAATTCAGTAACTGAAGATACTGGGCTCAAAAATTTCACTCTTTCAAGTGCTCCAGTATACACCGTTGCTGTGGCCGTACCTGTGATTGTTAGTTCACCATTTTGTGAATCAAATGAAACACTGAGGGTTTCTTGAGATTCTAAATCAAGAATGAGTCTATCTCCTTGATTAAAATTAGTGGCAATACTCACAGTTGCGCTTTCAATTAAATCTCCATTATCATTATCCCGCAATGTTACTTCACCACTTTTTAAAATATTTATTGCAGGGTCACCAAGACTATATTCCAAAGCATCTAAAACATCACCTTGCCTACCAGTAATAAGCTCAGGAGGGTCATTTTCAGCCTCAATAATTATGGATACTATAGCAGCTTGGTTTGAGATAGAAGTTCCATCTGAAGCGCTCCAATCAAAATTATCACCTCCAAAATAATTAAGATTTGGCTTATAAATTAAATTAGCTATTTGGTTCGCATCAATTTCTTTACCATCAGTTATCTCCTCAGAATTTAATAACAATTTACCATTGGATGGAGTACTTAAAATAGTAATAAATTCAAGTTTATCTCCAGGTTCATCATTGAAGTTGTCTTCAAAATCCAGCAATGTAAACTGATAATCTGTATCTTCAAGAGTGCTCACCTCAAAATCAATAATGATTGGTGGGGCATTAACAATTAAGGAGAAGTTTTGAGTCGCCATCCCTCCATTCAAGTCCAAAGCTTCAAGTTCAATGTCTTTGTTCTCTGCAGCATTTTGAGGCACCAATCCTTCTAACTTAGCCGTTCCATCTCCATTATCAATAAAAGTTAAATATGGAGGCAGTTTGTTGGCAATAATTGTCACTTGATCATTTAAATCAGGGTCTATAACTTTAATATCATAAATAAACTCTGCATCTAAAGCCACTTTTAAAGTTGGTTCACTAGTAAATATCGGATTGTCGTTTGTATTGACTATCTCAATTTCAAAAATCTGTTGAGTAGATGCACCTGACAAATCTTCAGCTTTCAAAACAATTTCAACAATACCAACATGTTCATTTAACGGTGTTCCAGTAAGGGTAACATTATCATTATCATCTGTTTTTAATTCCAACCAAGAGGGGAAATTAGTTGAAGTTAAAGTAACAGTATCACCAATATCAGGGTCGTTTACTTCAATAATATATTCATATAGCTCGTCTTCGAAAACATTGAGAATTGGTGTACTTGTTATTATTGGATCATCATTTACATTAACCACAGATAAATCAAATCGCTGCAAAACAGAAGGCCCATTTCCGTCAGTCAATGCTATTTCAATAGGATAAATATCTACATCTCCATTGTCCGGTATTCCAGATAAAATAGCAGTACCATCTCCATTGTCATCAAATGTCATCCAACCTGGCAGATTGTCAATATTAAAACTTAAAGTTTCGCTATCGTCAATATCCGTTCCAACAACTAAATACTCATACAGCTGATCTTCTGTTGCGGTAAGTACTGGTGTACTGCTAAATAATGGCAGATCGTTGACATTAACTACAGTCAAATCAAAATTCTGTTGAACTGTCTGACCTGCTCCATCAGTTACTCTTAGTTTTATAGGATGAACCCCAACATTGTTATTTGTAGGTGTCCCTGAGAGTAAGGCTGTTTTATCTCCATTATCGGTAAAACTCAACCAGTTTGGTCTATCTAAGATTACAATATTTAAAACATCACCTATATCAGGATCAGAAGTCAAAATTTCATAATTATATAAAACATCTTCTTCAATACTGGTTGTCGGTAGTGTCTCAAAAGCTGGAGGATCATTTTGATTGTCTACATTAATTGAAAATACTTGTGTTACAGCTGCACCAAAATTATCTGTTACATTTAAAATTATCTCACTATCACCGAGATCAGAGTTGGTAGGAATCCCTGTTAAAACTCCGTTCCCATCTCCATTATCTGTAAAAGTTAACCAACTGGGCTTTTGGGTAGCTGTCAAGGTCAGAACATCTCCTACATCTGGATCATTAGCTTGAACGTTATAAGTATAAACAACACTCTGTGTAGCTCCTATTATTGGACTACTAGAAAATTCTGGAGCATCGTTTGTGTTAATAATATTTAGTGTAAAGCTCTGCGTAACCTTAACCCCCAAACCATCTTGCACTTGAAGTACCAAATTGAGACTTCCAACATTTTCATTTAGAGGGGTTCCATTTAATATTGCCGTACCATCTCCATTATCTGTTAAACTCAACCAACTTGGTAACGATAATGCGATGATCGTTCTCGT